>JAITFE010000079.1 GCA_031281585.1 Bifidobacteriaceae bacterium
TGGGCGCTCATCCAGCTTTGAGCGAGGGTCACCCCCCCAAGGGCGATCGCGCCCGAGACCAGTAGAGCGACCGGCTTGACCAGTCGGCGCGGCAGACGTTTGACAACGCTGGCAACGGAAAGGGTGGGTGAACTCTTAGCGGTATGTTCGGCGCTCATCGACTGACTTCCTTGGGGGTAGGTCTCTATCTCCGGCCGGGCTAGGCCGAGATCGCCCGGCCCGGATCTGCTGGTCAGACCAAGGCCGTGCCTGGCGGGATCACTCCACCGTGCCGCGGCGAAGCCGGAGCAGTGGGGGAACCCCAACGGGCACGCTGCAGGCGACAAGTCCCGCAGCGGGTTACTGGGAGACTAACGGCTGGGCATTGGGCGGTGCGGGCCAACTGTGTAGTTCCACTCAGGCGGGCCCCCATGGTTAAGCAGTCACGGCCATTCGTGCTTACCTGGGCGGACATCCCCGCCGTTGGGCAGGCTCGGAAGCTCTTGGGGAGCCCCGTCCGCCTTGGCGGCGAAGAGCTTGACACTGCCCGGCATAGTTTCCGGTCCGGGGTCCAAGGCGCGGCCAGGAACCCCGAACTGTCAACCCCGCTGGGTCACGGTCAGGGTGAACAAGGCCCCGCCCGCGGTCACCTTGACCACGGCGGTCCTGGCCGCGCCGGTCAAGTTCGGATCGGCGGCCAACACCAGGTTGGTTCCGGAGCGGCTCCCGCCCGGCGTCACATGCAGCCACGACCCGCCCCCGGACACGCTGGCCGACCAAAGGGGCGGTTCGAACCGATCGCCCTGTACCGACACGTTGCGGGACGCATTTCCGCCGCTCGCGGCCACGCTCCAGGTCGCCGAGCCGGCAGTCAATTCCGGCACGCCAGCCTGGAGTACCAGGAAGGTGCCCAGGGTCTTGCTCCCAGACTTGACAGACACCAACGCTTTGCGTGTCTCTCCCTTGTTCGCCGTGACCGTCATCGAAACCAGCCCCGTGCCGGACGCGACGGTGGCGGTGAGCCACGAGGCGTCATCGGACACTGTGAGCTTGTCCGAAATCCCGCCAAGGCCGGTCTCCCGTTGGCTGGTCTGCGCCTCGGACGTGAGCCAACCCGGCAACGACGCCGTGAATCCCGCCGATTTCGAGCCCGGCGCCTGGGTGACCTTGAGGACGCGCGATGCCGTGCCGACGGTCACCGTCACCGTCCCCGTCCGGGTCGCCCCGGTGGTGTTCCTGTCGGCGACCACGAACACGGGCTCCTCGGACGAACGGCTGCCTTCCAACAGGTGCAGCCACGGCTGGTCCGCAGTCGCCACCCGGACGGCGCGGTTCGCGTTCACCGTCACCGCGATCGCGCCCGCGTCGCCCGGAGCGGACCAACTGGTGGGCGACAACGTGACCGATGCCGTCGGCGCCGCCGCCTGCCTCACCGTCACCTCTCGGGTCAGGTCGCCCGCCTTGAACACCAGGGTGGCGGCCCGTGCCGCGCCGTCGTTGCGGACGGCTTTGACCACCTGTTGGCCTTCCGTGGGCCTGGCTTGGCCGGGCGCGGGGGCGGCTTCGAGCCAGTCCGGCACACTGGCAGGGTCGAGCCGCCATTGGCCCACCGACGCCGTTATCTCAATGGCCGTTGAGGCGCCCGCGTAGCCGGGCGACCAACTGCCCGGCGAAGACGTCAGGGTCGCGGCGGCCTGGCTGACCGTTAACACCTTGGCGATCGCGCCGACCGTGACCGTGACCTCGCCCTTGCGGGCGGCGCCGGGGTTGGGCTGCGCCGACACCGTGAACGACTCGCCGGTGGCGCCTTGGGAAGGCGCGACCGTTATCCAATCGGCGCCCGGCGCCGCCGCCCAAGTGCCCAGGTTCGTGGTCACCCTGACCGCGCGGGAGTCCCCGTCCTTGGCCGCCGACCAACTGGCCGGAGACAACTCCAAGGTGCCCGCGGCCTGCGTCACCCGGAAGGTCGCGCTGCGGGAGCCCGCCGTGACGGTGACCGTGACCGACCGCGACGAGCCGGGGTTCGGCGCGGCGGTCAAGTTCACATAGGAGCCCTGAGGCGCGGCGTTGACCGTACGCAGCAACCAGTCGGCGGAATAGCTGACCTGGATTTCGGGCTGGTTCGTGGTGACGGTCAACGTGGTGCTTCCCCCGTTGGGCGCAGCAGCCCAACTGCCGGGGTTCAGCGAGATCGCTGTGGCCCTGGCGGCTTGCCTGACCGTAATGACGTCGCTTTGGTCGCAGCCAGCAACCGTCAGGGTGGCCTCCCTTGCGGACGTGGACGTATTGGCTGCGGCCTTGACCGTGATCGACTGGCTCTTCGAGCCGTTCGGGGCCGGGACCGACAGCCACGCGGCCCCGGAGCTCACCCGCCACTCAGCGCACGTCGACCGAACTGGGATCTCGACCTGGAGAGCGATGTCCGAGAAGCTGGGCGGTTCGGCGTCCCACTCAACCACGTGCGCTATGTCGTTAACACTCATTTGGTAGTTGGTCCATCCCATTCCCGGGTAATACGTGAGGACCATGACCGTCAGCCTATGCCCAGCGTCCTCGTCTCTTACGGTATAGGTCGGCGAATCCGATGTGCTCGTCAGGGCCTCGCGCAGGTCGCGCCACCATTGATAGCGGACGGTGGTTCCTTCTGGACGAACATTTGAAATGACTGCGGTCAGGACATTTCCCGGGGCTCGAACCCCCTCAATAACGATCTTCCCGACAAACGAGAAGGGGTATTCCGGGGCCAACGGTTCCGATTCAGCCGTCGCGATTTGCCCGTCAATGGTGGTAACGGTGACTCGAACAACAAATGGGACGCCTAGGTCATCCCTGGAAAACTGCATCTCGGGACTCGTGTTGGGTACCTTCACGCCGTCGCGGAACCATTCGTACCGAACCTGGGCCCCAGCTGGCAAAACCCCGTCCACTTCGGCCATCATCGTGTGCTCATAAGGGGTGTTCGGCTTTATTATCAACCGGTCGATTCGCGGGGACGGGCACGTAATTACCATCCAAGAAGAGGTGGCTTGAGCGCGAGTCTCATAGGGGCCGATGACGGTGACCCTTGCCGCGACCCGCTTGTTGCACCAGGCCCCTGGGATAACTAGAGCCTCGCCCATCGCCACCTGTTCACCATTGATGAGCCAGGCGACTTCGAGCGGCGACGAAGCAGGCACTACACCAGTAGACTTTGCTGTGACCACGCCTCCGGCGACCGCTTGGCCTTCTATGGTGACGGAGCCAATTGACGCAGCCTCGGCTACTAACACCGCCTCGGATGTCATGGAAGCAGCCGGGTAGCCGCCGCCGGAGACCGTG
Organism: Bifidobacteriaceae bacterium; assembly: GCA_031281585.1. Taxonomy (NCBI): domain Bacteria; kingdom Bacillati; phylum Actinomycetota; class Actinomycetes; order Bifidobacteriales; family Bifidobacteriaceae; species Bifidobacteriaceae bacterium. The sequence continues at coordinate 3,298 of JAITFE010000079.1, forward strand.
ACAGTCACCGACAGCGCGCGGCCAACCCAGCCTGACTCCATTCGGCATCTTGTCACGTCGCCGCAAATCGGCGTGACGCCGTCTAGGAGCCAACTGTAATGATATTGAAGGCCAGAGGGCACAGGATAAGCATTGGTCTGAGTTACCACCTCGACGCGTGTTCCGACGAGCGGATTCCCCCGAAGGTTTACGTAAGATGGCGCAAGGGCCTCGGTCCGGACCGGTTCCGAGACGAGTTCAGCGGACGCGCCAGCGGGGTTGGTTATCTTGACCCGAACCGTGATCTCTTTGTCCGCTGTGTCAGGCCCGATTTGCCGTTGGCCTGAAGATGTGACGGCGCCGACTGCTTCTCCGTCCGCATACCACTGGTAGACCACGGTCGAACCGGTAGGTGCGGCTGGGCTGTACTCGGCCAGAAGGTAACGCCCTGGCGTGAGGCTTCCGCTGATCAAAACGCGTTCAAGGCGTGGAACCGCCCAGGTCACTGTCACCGGCTCGGACCTTGCGGTTGCACGGGATCCATATGGGCCTGACACGGTGATCTCCGCGTAAAGGGTCAGGCCCGCGTCGGCGGCACTGAGTCTGAACGACAGGTCGTAGCTTCTATTCGTGCCGTCAGACCGTCGCCAGACAACGCTGCTCACAGTAGTGGAAGAAGGGCGCACGCCTACCGGTTGGGCGACCAACGCCGAATAGACCTCAGGCGTTCCGACAATCTCGACTCCGTCAATCGCCGCCGGCTCTTGAATCACGACTGGCAAAGACAGCTTTGAGTCAGGTGCCCAGCCCTCGCGCGATCCTGTGCCGCGAACTGTGATGGCATGGCCAACATCGGCTTGAACGGGCCGGTAGCTCTGTGTGGTACCGGAGGTGATCGGCTCACCGTCCCGATACCACTGATACGACACGGCCGTCACCGTGAATCCGCCTCCGATGCTTATCCACGCCGTGAGCGCGCTACCGACCAGGGGTGCCCCCGTCACAGTCACTTCCGATACCCGCAGTGTGCCAACATGGAGAGGCTCGGAACACGCGAAAGCGCGCTGATATCCAAGTTTGCTCGCTCGGACCTCGAGGCTTACCGTGTGGCCCGCGTCCGCCTCGGTCAGAGTGTAGGGGCCGGGCTCCTGCGACAGCGACCTTTCCCCAGCCATGTGCCGATCGCGCCACCACACCCACGCAACCCCTGCGTCTTTTGGCCACGCTGTCACCGGTGCCGCAAGGGACACTATCCCTCCGGGTTCCAGCGAGGTATACGTGAGCACCGGGCGTTCCACCGCCGCAGCACCGGAGGGGACCAACACGCTCGCAGACGGCCAGCAGGAGACATCGCCTGCCGCTTTGCAGGTCGACTCCCATCCCGTGCTTACGGGGCGTGCGACAAGGCCTACCTCTTTGCCCGCGTCTGCACTAGTCAGAAGATAGTTCGGCCCTGTCGCAGTACGTTCGACTGCGCCCCCGTATGGTTCTCCTATGGTCCACACGTAGTCCAACGAAGCCGCTGCCGGAATCCGATCGCCCGATACGGCCCGGAGCGTGTTTCCTGGTCTTGGCACTCCAACTATTGCCACCGAGCGCAGGAAAGCTCGTTTCGTTCCCGCATTGTTTCCAATGGCCTCGCCCGAATGAGCCGCCGCCGACAAGAATCCCGCCGCACCGGCGCCCACCCGCACACTGTAGGTTGCCCCGACCTTGAGCGGCGTGAATCGGGCCGAAGTGGCGCCGGCAACCGGATCGCCGTCCTGGAACCATTGGTAGGTCAACACCGCATTTGCAGGGGATACGCCCATTACCGTCGGTGTGATGCTCGTGCCGACCACCGCAGTTTCAGGCAAGCCGACCTGCCCGATCGCAGCCTGCGGGAGCGCATCGGACGAGTACGCCTGCAAAGCGGAACCGATCCGCGAGACACCGGAGGCATCAGCGCCCTGGGGACGGTCGTATTCGACCGTGACTGCGAACCGCTCGCCTCGGCTCAATTGGACAGTGGTCGGCAAATTGAGCCTGTGGCTGCCGGAAAACCGCTGGCTTTCCGTGATTTCGGTCTCGCCGTTCGGGCCAATCGGCTGGGGCTGGCCACCCTGGCCGTCCTGGGAGACGCCACGCAGCAATCGAACCGTGTAGGCCGAGTTAAGCTCTTGAGTGCCAACCTGTAGCGCCCGGATGACCTGCGCATAGCCATCGGTTGGCACTGTGAAGACCTGGGTGTGACGCAGGCCAGACCCGTCGGAAGAGGGATTATCATGGTAATACACGTGTTCAATGCCGTCCCCTCCAGGCCCAATGTCCGTGCCCCCGAAGTCCCAATACGTGAAACTCCCCAAGCTCGTGTCGTAATAAGACACCCAATGAAACATGCCCCATGAGTTCTTCACCAAGAAAGCCCCGTCGCCCGGAGCGTCCACAACGAAATACTCCTTGGGCAATGAGTCATCCCACCCGATAATGGCCACAGCATGGTTCTGGATGGGAAAAAACCCTTCATAGGAAACTGCCAGACCGCCCCACCGTCCTTCATCCAGAGCTGTTGACGATATAACCACACTGACCACACCGTGATTATGGACCATTCGCTTCACAGACTCAAGCGCATCTGTGTTCAGGTCTCCCCCCACCACGGCTAGCCTTTCTCCGTAGCTTAGTCTGTTCCTGAAATGGAATTCCGAAGTGGCGGCCTGATCGGGACTGATTCTCCAAGCCTTGTCTGCGGGCTCAGACCCGCTAGGAGGCGAATACGCTTGGTAAGGAAATGCTGATTCTCTGCGCGCGCCGTAGAATCGCGAATATTGCAGACCTCCCATTTCGTTAATTGTTGCCAGTTCGGGAGACCTGAAAGAGTACTCGTCACCGACCTGTGCCAGAAACGCCGCCGAGATTTGGGTCGGAACGGAAACCGCGCCGTTCTTCGCGATACTCCATTCGATTGAAGTCGCCATGGCGAACTCACCACATGTGCCCCAACGTCCTTGGTCACGTAGCGGTGTCACGCCCGCCGGGTTCGTTTCGCGGACATCGTAGGCCGCGGGCAGGCCCGGCGTCGACACGTCCACCGCTTCCGCGACCGGGCTGTAGGCGGCGAAGGTGACCGCGTCGCCGCTGACCTCGCCGCCGAACTCCTCGATCTTCTTGACCGCCTCGGCCCGCAACTCCGGGTCGTTGTCTGAGATGGCCCACGGGTCGCCCGACAGGTCCGGAAGGCTCACGGCGGGATTGTTCGAACCCGCCGCCGTGGTTTCCCCCGCCGCAGGTTGTCCGGACGCGTTCGCCGCTGCCGTCGCATCTGTCGGCGCGGCCGCGCCCTCGTGGTTGGGCGCCCCCGCAGAGGCTTGCTGCGCGGCCGGCTCCTCCAAGGTCGGAGGGGATTCCCAGACGGACGCTTCGAGGGCTGCGGTTGTGCCCTCCGCGCCCGCGTCCGGGGACAATATGGCGTCTGGCGCGACCACGGCCAACGCCACCAACGCTGAAGTTGACCATACTAAAAGGGTGCGGACGGCTGCATTCATGGCGGGCTCCTGCCTCCAGGGGTACGCGCGACGGGGCGCCACGCGATCAGACCACGAGGCACCCCGCACGCATCAGCGCTACCAGGAAGAGGTCCTTGCCTGCAATCTAGCACGGGCTGAGCGCCACGCCCGACCGCCACCGCGAAGGCGCAGGTGGGCCGCCAGTGATTTCTCTCAAGTCCCGGCAAGATTCACAATTCAGCGAGTTCCGTGGCACGATGCTTTCACGCAAGGCACCTGGACACCGTGCCCGGAGTTCAGTCCCAATCAACCGCCACAGTCTGCGCAGTGCCGGCGAAGGCTTCATCCAACTGCCGCATCAACTCTGGTCGGCTCATCACCGCCAGCCCGGCGTCCATCACCAAGAGGGCCGGTTCGAGGAGTATGGAGCCGTCGGGCCGCGCGGTCGCCCGATAGGTCCGAGGAAGTTGTCTTCAGCGCGGCTGCGGCGGCCAACGTGGGGACCAACAGCGATTCCGACCCGGTGGCGTGGGCGCTGATCAAGCGGTGCGGCACCCACCGCTGGTCGTGACTGCCCCCACCCCGTGCCCCCAGCGAGACTCGAACTCGCACTCGACCGGTTTTAAGCCGGTTGCCTCTGCCAATTGGGCTATGGGGGCCCAGGCGTGCCAGGCACGGGGCGCCGCGACCAGCCTATAAGCAGAAGTCCCGGTTCTCGGCACGAGCCGCCGCCAGTGCTATGCCGTCCAGAATGTCATGCTCCGAGGTCACCACCCGTTCCAGACGCCCGCCGGCGGCCTCCACCTCCAGGCGCACCCGCCGCAGCACCCTGGACCAGACCAGCGCCCCGGCGCCTATCACGTCGACCCGGCCCGGATGCATGAAGCCCAAGCGCGAGCGCACTGCCCGCGCCGCCTGCCAAAGCTCCTCGCACGAGCGCAGCGTCTGGTCCACCGTCAACACAGCCCCGTCGATCCGCTCCGAGTCATACCGCTCCAAGCCCAAGGCGTGGGCCGTGATCGTGGTGATCGATCCGGCCAGGCCGATCAGAGTGGCCGCCTCCCCCAACGGCACGTGGCGTCCAGCCGCGTCCAAGACCTGGTCGACCGCGCTCGCGGCGGCCTGGATCTCAAAACTGGTCGGCGGGTCAGACCGCAAGTAGCGTTCGGTGACGCGCACACAGCCCACGTCCATGGAGTACGCGAAGGCCGGTTCCGCGCCGCCGAGCACCAACTCCGTGGAGCCGCCGCCCAAGTCGACGCACAGGTACGGCTGCTCCAGGCCCGGAGGCAAAGCGGTCCGCGCCCCGGAGAACGACAAGTAAGCCTCCTCCAACCCGTCGATCACCTCCGCCTCCACACCCAGCTCCGCCCGCACTCCGTCCAAGAAGACGTTGCGGTTGGCCGCGTCCCTGGTCGCCGAGGTGGCCACGAAGCGCAGTTTGGCCACCCGCTCCCGGCGGCACAACTGGCCGAACCGGGCCACCGCCGCCAGGGTCCGCTCCAGCGAATCCGGCGCGAACCAGCCGGTCCGGTCCACATCCTTGCCCAGCCGCACAATCTCCATCAGCCGCGCCACGTCTTTCAACCGGCCCGCCTCCGGGTCCACATCCGCGATCAGCAGCCGAATGGAGTTGGTCCCGCAGTCGATCCCGGCCGCCCGCACCGTCTCAGCCACCGCCGCCGCCCGTCCGCCGTCCGGCCCCGTCTTTTCCTGCCGCCAAGTCCGGCGCCGCCACAGCCGACGATGCCGTCCGGCAAGCGCACCTGTCGGGGCGCCATTGGTCCGCCACGGCGACCAGCGCCTGGTCGCCGATCGGGTTCACACCCGGACCGGCGGCCAGGGCATGCGCGGCGAGGGCGTGCAAACACTTGACCCGGTCCGGCATGCCGCCGGCCGAGACGCCGTCGATCTCCTCGACCTGGCCAACCCGACCGCGCGCGGCCAGGTAAGCCCGGTGGGCTTGCGCGTACGCCGCGGCCAAGTCCGGGTCCTGGGCCAGCCGCTCGTTCATCGCGGCCATCAGGCCTTCCGACTCGAGCCTCCCCAGCGCGCGGTTGGCCTGCGGATGAGTCAAGTAATACAGCGTGGGAAAAGGCGTGCCGTCCGGCAGCCTGGGGGCCGTCTCCACGACCAACGGCTCGCCGCAGACGCAGCTCGCCGCGACCGCGCGGGCACCCCGCACCGGGCGCCCCAATTGCCGCGCGACGGCCCGCAAATCATCCTCAGTCACGGGTCTGCGCGCGCGGTCAGCTTGCGGCACGGCCTGGGCCGTCAGGGCTGTCGTCACTTCACGTTCCCCGCTATGACGGCGGACTCCCACAACTGCGCGTACCAAGGGTCGGGCTGCTCAGGCGGATCCGGTTGAACCAAATGGGTCGGCGGGGCCGGCGCGAGAGACGCCGTGGGCGGGACCGGCGCGTTCTCCGGATCCGAGACGCGGAAAGTGCGGTCGCCCGGCATGGCGAAGCTCAGGCGCTGGCGGGCTTGGGCCTTGACGTACGCCGGGTCGTCCCAGCGTTTCAACTGGGCGGCCAGCTCCTCATTCACCTTGGAGGCCGCTTCCACCTGGGCTTTGAGCTCGGCGGTCTGCAACTGCTGGGCCATGTAAAGACGCAGGGTGGGGAAAATGAGGGAGAACGCCAGCAGCCCGATCATCACCAAGAGCACAATCTGGAAGCCGATCCGCAGACGCCGACCCGCCTGGACCGCCTCAAGGCGCTTCGACGCCTCAATGCCGTCCGCCTTGGCGCGCAACCGGCGCGCGCCCGCCGGGCGGCGCGCGCCCGGGCCCAAGTTGTTCGGCATCCATCCATGATGCCTCACCGGCCCGCGGTCCGCCCGCTGGCTGGCCGCGCGCGGCGGCCCTTGGGCGCCCGCCCATTCCGACTCAGTTCGCGCGGCCGGCCGCCAGGTCATCACGCGGCCCGACCGACACGGGCGCCGCTCGCCGTTTCCCCGCCCCGCTTCCCCACAAGAGCGGCCGGTTTCCGCCCGACGGGACAAACCGCCGGACCCGGCGGCGCCTCGTGACTGTGGGCTGGGGGCCGGGCGACGGCATCGGGCAAGGTTGTCCGTTCCGGCCCAAAACGAGGGCGCTCCCCCGTGTTGGGCCAAAACGGACAGGCGGCGGGTTACGCCGTGGTGAACCTTGGGAAGGCGGTTCTGCCGGCGTAGAGGGCCGCGTCGCCCAACTGCTCCTCGATGCGCAGCAACTGGTTGTACTTGTTGACGCGCTCGCCGCGCGCCGGGGCGCCGGTCTTGATCTGGCCGGCGTTGGTGGCGACGGACAGATCCGCGATCGTGGTGTCCTCCGTCTCGCCCGAACGGTGCGACGTCATGGCGTAGAAGCCCGCCCGCTGGGCCATCTGCACCGCCTGCAACGTCTCCGTCAACGTGCCGATCTGGTTAAGCTTCACCAGCAAGGCGTTGGCGGCTTTGAGCTCAATGCCCTTGGCCAGCCTGGTCGGGTTGGTGACGAACAAATCGTCCCCCACCAACTGGACCTTGTCCCCGATCTCCGCCGTCAGGCGGGTCCAAGCGTCCCATTCGTCCTCCGACAGCGGATCCTCGACGGAGACCAGCGGGTAATCCTTGATCAGCTTCTCGTAGTACTCGATCATGAAGTCGGTCGAGCGGGCCTCGCCCTCGAACTGATACTTGCCGTCCTTGAAGAACTCGGTCGAGGCCACGTCCAACGCCAACGCCACGTCCGCGCCCGCCTGATAGCCGGCTTTTTCGATCGCGGTCAGGATCAAGTCCAGCGCGGCGGCGTTTGACGGCAGGTCGGGGGCGAAACCGCCCTCGTCGCCCAGGCCGGTCGACAAGCCCTTCTCCTTCAACACCGACTTGAGCGCGTGGTAAACCTCCGCACCCCAACGCAGCGCCTCGCGGAACGAGGGCGCCCCCAGCGGGGCGACCATGAACTCTTGGATGTCGACGTTCGAGTCCGCATGCGAGCCGCCGTTCAGGATGTTCATCATGGGCACCGGCAGGACATGGGCGTTCGGGCCGCCAATGTAGCGGTACAGGGGCAGCCCGGCGGAGATCGCCGCCGCGCGGACCGTGGCCAGCGAAACACCCAAAATGGCGTTCGCGCCCAGGCGCGACTTGTTCGGCGTGCCGTCCAGGTCGATCATGGTCTGGTCCACGATCCGCTGGTCCGTGGCGTCCAAGCCGACCACTTCCGGGGCGATCTCCTCGATCACGGCGCCCACCGCGCCTTCAACGCCCTTGCCGCCGTAGCGGGGGCTGTCGCTGTCGCGCCGCTCCACCGCCTCAAACGCGCCCGTCGAAGCGCCCGAGGGCACCGACGCCCTGGCGATGGTGCCGTCGTCAAGGCCGACCTCGACCTCGACCGTCGGGTTGCCACGCGAATCCAAGATTTCACGCGAAAGGACTAGATCAATGTTGGCCACGAGGCACTCCTAAAACTCGAAGAAAACGAACCGCTTGTGCGTCTTTCATGGTAGCGCGGGGGGCTTGGGACGCCTGACCGGACGTGCTCCGGCTCGGCTGGTGAGCCGAGTTCAGACCGGCAGCCAGCCCTACAGATCTGTAGTCTAAAATGTTTACGTGACTGTGACAGTTCCGATTCGGGTTCCCATCGAGACCCGCGATATGCTCAAGGCGATCGCGGCCGAGCGCGGCGTGACCATCTCCAAAGCCGTTACCTTGGCAGTCACCGAGGCAATGTGGCACCAGGCATTCTTGGCCGAGCGGCGGGCGCAACAACTGGACAACCGCAATCCGGCCGCCGTCGCGGAGGACGCAGAGTGGGACCGGTTGTCCGATGAAGCCATCGACTGAATCGGCACGGCGCGGAGAGGTCTGGCTGGTCGCCCTAGGTGCCGCCCGCGCTGGGGAAATCGGCAAGAACCGCCCTGCCTTGATCATGTCGGTCGACTGGATAGGGACAGGCGATCCAAAAGAGCCAGTGATCGTGGTGCCGTTCACTTGTTCGCGGGCACCTTCGCCGCTACGGCCACGAGCACCGGTGGAAATTGGCCTGGAGGTCGAGTCGGTCGCACTGTGTCGGGCTGTCCGCTCGGTGGCACGAGCCCGCCTACTGAAAAACCTGGGCGACGCCCCCACAGACTACGTCGACCAAGTCGCCGCCCTCGTGTCCGCCATGATCGGCGGCCCAAGAGACACCGCTGCCGTCCCGCCCCCGACCAACTCTGACAGGTAATGGCGGTGGTTGACCCCCGCAAAGAGCCGGGCGCTGAGTTGCTCCGTCCCACGGTCACGGGCGGGACTGGACTTCCATGAGGGAGCGGGCGGCGGCCGCCAACGCGCCTAGCTGGGCGGCGGCTTCGCGGCGGATCTGGGTGATGGCCGACAAGTCGGCGGTGGGCGGCACCGGCGCCACCACTTCCAAGTAGCACTTGACCTTCGGCTCCGTGCCGGAGGGGCGCACAACCACCCGCGCGCCGCCCTCCAAGTTGAAGATCAGCGCGTCCGCCGGCTCCAAGCCCTCCCAGCCGTTCGCCAGGTCGATCATCCGGGTCACGGCCGCGTCGCCAATCGCCGTTGGCGCGGCCCGGCGCAGACGCCTCATCACGTCCCCCAACGCGGACGCGCCGCCGAACCGCAAGGCCACCTGCCCGGTCGCGTGGAGGCCGTGCCGCCGCGCCAAGCCGTCCAGCAAGTCCACCAGGCTCCGTTCCGCCAGTTTCGCCTTCGCGGCCAGGCGCGCGATCGCCAATCCCGCCGTGATGCCGTCCTTGTCGCGGACCAGGTCCGGGCGGGCGCAATAGCCGATCGCCTCCTCATACCCGAACACCAGCCCCGGCGTCCGCGCGATCCATTTGAACCCGGTCAGAGTCCGTTGATAACGCAGCAGGTGGTCCCGTGCGATCCGGGCCAGCAGCCGCGACGAGACGATGGAGGAAGCCAAGGTCGGCCGGACCGAATCCGGCGCGGCGGGGACGTCCCGCCAAACCTTCGCGGCCTCCTCCCCCAGCAGCGAGCCAAGCTCGTCCCCGGTCAGCATGCGCCAGTTGCCACCGCGCGGGCCGTGCGGGTCGAACACGGCCGCGGCGCAGCGGTCCGCGTCCGGGTCATGGGCTATCACCAAATCGGCCCCGATCCGCTCGGCGAGTTCGGTGGCCAGGTCGACCGCGCCCGGCTCCTCCGGGTTGGGGAATGCGACGGTTGGGAAGGCCGGGTCCGGCTCGGCCTGCGCCGGGACCGAATGCACGTCCGTGAACCCGGCCTGCGCGAACGCCTCCAAGGCGATCCGCCCGCCCACGCCGTGCATCGCGGTGTGGACAATCCTGAGCTCCTGGGCGCCCGGCGCCGGAGTCACGCCCTCGACCGCCCGGCGCAGGTACTCGCGCTCCTGGTCGCCGCCGATCCGCTCCCAACCCCGCAGCGCCCGCTTGACCTCATTCGCCGGGGGCTGCGCCGCGATCAGGGCCGCGATCTGCGCGTCCGCCGGCTGCACAATCTGCACGCCGTCCGCCGCCCCGCGCGCCATGCGGCCGCCCAGGTAGACCTTGTAGCCGTTGTCGCCCGCCGGGTTGTGCGATGCCGTCACCATCACCCCCGCATCCGCCGTCAGGTGCCGCACCGCGAACGCCAGCAACGGGGTTGGGCAGGGCTGCTCCCACAGCAGCGCCCGGCCGCCCGCCGCCACCACCACGGCCGCCGTGTCCAACGCGAAGGCCGCCGAGCCCTGACGCGCGTCGTAGCCGATCACCACCTTCGGCGGGGCCGCGTTCTTGCTCTTGACGCGCCGCAGGAGCGCCAATGGGCCGGTCTGGTTGAACTGGCGGAACCCGCTGGTCAACGTAGCGGCCACACCGGCTTGGGGCTCGGTTCGGGCGCCGGCGCCGCGGTCCGGCGGGAAGCCGACCGGTCGTCCGGTCCCGCCTTCCGTTGGCGGTTTCGCCCCGGATTGGGCGCCGCCTTGGTTGTCCTGCTGGTTTTCCATCTGCCCGATGCCGTCCCGCAAGTACGCCATCAACCCCGCCGCCGTTCGGATCACCACCGCGCGGTTCATGCGGGCCGGACCCGGCCCCAAGGGACCCCGCAGACCGGCGGTGCCGAACGCCAGCGGCCCGGCGAAGGCTTCCGCCAATTCCGCCAGGGCGGATTCGTCGCCCGCCTCGGCCCGGTCCAGCGTGTCGGCCAGCGCAGCCTGGTCGCCCGCGTCCGGGTCGGCCTTGATCCAGGCTTCGACTTTGGCTTTGAGGCTCGCGGTCAGGCCCGGCATGGCTGCTCCAGCGGGGCTGCGGCCGGGCGGGCAAGCGTCCCGGCGGAACCTTCGCGGGGAGCGGCGGGCGCGGGGATTGGGCCTGCGGACGCGGCGCCCACGGGGAGCGCGGACTGGGGGGCGGGGGTCATTCGGGGAGCCCCGCCAGCACTTGTTCTGTGGCGGTGAGGCCCAGGCGTGTGGCGCCGGCGCCGACCATGGCGAGCGCCGCCGCCGCGGTGCGGATTCCGCCGGAGGCCTTCACCCCAACGGCGGGCCCGACAGTCTTGGCGAGCAGTTCGACCGCATGGGTTGTGGCGCCCCCGGCGGGGTGAAAACCCGTCGACGTTTTGACGAAGTCCGCGCCGGCTGCCGCCGCCTCCTCCGCCGACCGCACGATTTGGCGGTCGGTCAGCGCCGCCGTCTCCAAGATCACTTTGAGGACCTTGGGCCGGGGGAACGCCGCCCGGACGGCCGCGACCTCTTGGCCGACCCGCGCCCAGTCTTCTTCAACGATCCACCGGAGGTTGGCTGCCATGTCCAGTTCGTCGGCGCCATCCGCCAAGGCGCGGGCCGCCTCGGCCGCCTTGACCTCCGGGTAATGCGCCCCGGACGGGAACCCCGCCACGACCGCCAGCCTAATACCCCCTGTGACCAGCGGGATCAGGGAGGGGGAGAGACAAACCGCCCACACGCCCAGGCGGCGGGCGGCGGCGAGGTGGGCGGCGGCATCGGCGGCGGTGGCCTCCGGCCTGAGCAGGGTGTGGTCGATCAGCTGGGCGAGTTGCGCTCGGTTCATGTGCTGTCTCCTTCAACGGCCGGGCGGGCGGCCGGTTCGGGGCCGTCGATCCGGCTGAGAATCAACCGACCCGGGTCCATGTTGGATTGTGGCTTGACCATGATCGCGCCGGGAGCCGTGATGGCCGAGACGGCGTGGGGCAGACGAGATTCGTCGCCGGTCCACAAGGTCGCCAGGGGCTGGCCCTGACTCACCCAATGGCCCACCTGGGCGTGGAGTTCCACGCCCGCGCTGTGGTCCACGGGGTCTTCGCGCCGCGCGCGGCCGGCGCCCAGGCGCCATGCGGCCACCCCCACCGCCAACGCGTCCAGCCTGGTCAGAACGCCAGAGGCGGGCGCGGTGAGGACCTCGTTGTGGCGGGCCGTTGGCAACGGCGCGTTCGGGTGGCCGCCTTGCGCGGCGACCATGGCCCGCCAGCGGTCCATCGCCCGTCCGTCTTGCAGGGCGGGGGCCGGGTCCGCGTCCGGCTGGCCCGCCAGCGCCAGCATTTCGTGCGCCAGGGCCAGGGTGAGCGTCACCACGTCCGGCGGGCCGCCGCCGGCCAGGACCTCGACAGCCTCGCGGACCTCCAACGCGTTGCCGACAGTGCGGCCCAGCGGCGTGGACATGTCGGTCACCAGCGCCACGGTCCTGACGCCCGCGTCCGCGCCCAGTTCGACCATCACCCGCGCCAGCTCCTCCGCGCGGGCCTGGTCCTTCATGAACGCTCCCGACCCGCATTTGACGTCCAAGACCAGGTTGGCGGCGCCCTCGGCGATCTTCTTGGCCATGATTGAACTGGCGATCAGCGGAATCGACTCGACCGTGGCGGTGACGTCCCTGAGCGCGTAGAGCTTGCGGTCTGCAGGGGCCAGGCTGGGGGTGGCGGCGCAGATCGCCGCGCCGACCGACCGCAGTTGGCTCATCAACTCAGTATTCGACAAATCCGCCCGCCAGCCCCTGATCGACTCCAGCTTGTCCAGCGTGCCGCCCGTGTGGCCCAGCGCCCGGCCCGACAACTGCGGCACCACCACCCCGAAAGACGCCACCAGCGGCGCCAGCACCAGGGTGATCTTGTCCCCCACCCCGCCGGTCGAGTGCTTGTCCACGGTGGGCCTGCCCAGAGCCGCGAAGTCAAGCCGGTCGCCGCTGGCGATCATGGCCTTGGTCCAGCGGGCGGTTTCCCGCCTGGTCATGCCGTTCAGAAGAATCGCCATGGCCAGCGCGCTCATCTGCTCTTCCGCCATGGCGCCATTGGTGTACGCGTCGACGGCCCAGTCGATTTGGGCGTCGGTGAGTTCGGCGCGGTCGCGTTTGGCGGCGATCACGTCCACCGCTGCGAAAGGCTCAGCCACGGCGCCCAAATCCCTGGGGGTCCAGCCCGCGCGTCATGGCGTGGGCAGGTCCCGGCAAGGCCCGGCCCCGGTGCGTGCCGCCCAGCCCGCGCGTCATGGCGTTGGCCAGGGTTGCGGGAGCAGCGCGGCCAAGGTGACCTCGCCCTCCGGGGTCAACACGCGCAGCGCCGGGCCGCCGTGCTCCCAGAGCAGTTGGCGGCAGCGGCCGCACGGGGTTATGACGTTGCCCAGCCCGTCCACGCAGACGAACTGCTCCAACCGGCCCCCGCCGGACATGTGCAGGGCGCTGACCAGCGCGCACTCGGCGCACAGCGTTAGCCCGTAGGAGGCGTTCTCAACGTTGCAACCCGTCACCAGGCGGCCGTCCTCCGCGACGGCCGCCGCGCCCACCACATACCCCGAATAGGGCGCGTAGGCGTGAACCGTCGAAGCCGAGGCCCGCACAATCAAGTCATCCCACCGCATGGGCGCCGTCCCTCCTTTTCAACCCACCAGCGCCGGGATCAACCTGGCCAGCAGCGCCAGGCCGTCCGGCGAGAGGGCCGACTCCGGGTGCCCCTGCAGCGAGGCGAAACGCTTGCCGCGCAGCGCGATGACCTCGTCCGTGCCCCGGCGCCGCACCACCTCCACGCCGTCCGGCGCCTCCAGCGGGGCCACCGCCGTGAACGTGTTGTAGTAGCCCAAGGTCGCGGGCTGGCCGAACAAGTCGTCCGTCAACTGCTCACCCTGGTGCGGCCGTGTCAGTTGGCGCAGATCCAGCCCCAGCCGGTGCGCCAGGATTTGATGCGACAGGCACACCGCCAGGAACGGTTTGCCTTGGTCCAGCCCGCCGCCGATGACGTGCCGCAGCTTCTCTATCCGCGCCTCCGTTCCGGACGGGTCGCCCGGGCCGGGGCCAGGGATCACCAGGTCTTCGGCCCCCGGCCGGTAATCCCGCCAGGATTCGACCCGCACGCCCGCGCCCAGGCGTCTGAGCAGGTGGGCCAGCATTTGCGAGAAGTGGTCCTCCGCGTCCACGATCGCCACTTCCAAGCCCGCGAGCGGGGAGGCGGCGCTCCCCTGCGGCCGCAGCCAGAACTCGGCCAGCCGCTCGTTGCGGTACAACAGAGTGGCCTTGACCTGCCGGTCCTCAGCCACGGCCGTTGGGCCGGACGGGCCTGGTCCGCCCGGCGCGGCGCCATCCGGGGTTGGCCGGGAAGCGGGCGCGGCCGTGACGCCGGGTTGGACCTCCGGCGACCGGGCGGCGTCAGGCGATTGGACGGCATCGGACGACCGGATGACGTCCGGCGAACCGACAATGTCGGGCGACCGAACGGCATCGGGCGAACCGGCCGCGCCAGGCGACGGGGCGGCGTCGGACGACCGGACGGCATCGGACGGCTGCACGGCATCGGACGAAGCGGCTGTGCCAGGCGACGGGGCAGCGTCGGACGACCGGACGGCATCGGACGATTGGGGGCGCAAAGGCGCGCCGATCGCGGACAAAACCCCCGCGGCTTTGGTTCTGGTCTCCGCGACCTCGCTGAACGGGTCGGAGTTGCGGACCAAGGTGGCGCCGGCGGGGACCGAGACCTGGCCGGCGGGGTCGACGTAGGCGGTGCGGATTAGGATCGGGGCGTCGACGTCCCAGACGCCGCCCGTGCCTGGCTCGAACAGCGCCATCACGCCCGCGTAATAGCCGCGCGGGCGGCGCTCTCGGCGGGCGATCACCGCGCAGGCGTTCTGCATTGGCGCGCCGGTCACCGTGGGCGCGAACATGGTCTGGCGCAAGACCGCGCGGGGGTCCGCGTCCGTCAAGCCCTCCAGGAGGTACTCGGTGTGCGTGACCTGGCTCATCGGCTTCAGATACGGCCCGATCATGCGGCCGCCGCTGGGGCAGATGGCGCTCATCAGCTTGAGCTCCTCGTCCACGACCATGAAAAGCTCGTCGACCTCTTTGGCGTCCGTCAGGAAAGAGAGCATCCCGCCCACGCTGGGGCCCTCGGCCGGGTGGCGGTAGGTGCCGGAGATCGGATTCATCGTCACCACGCCCGACTTGACGGTCAGGTGCCGCTCGGGGCTGGCGCCCGCGAAGGCCAAACCAGGGGTCCAGACCGCATAGGTCCAGTACGCGCCCTGCTCGCCCCTCAGGAGCGCTCCGAACCAGGCCAGGACCGCATTCCGGGAATCGGCTTCGACTTGGCCCCGGTAAGTGCGGTGGAGCACAAAGTTCGCGCCCTCGCCCTTCCCGATCTCCTCTTGAATGATCTCCTTGACCTGGGCGGCGTACTCCTCGTCCGGGATGTCGAACTCACCCGCGTGGAACTGCGGAGCCCGGGCGGGCAGGGCGGCCATGATTTGCGCCACGGGCACCTGGATCCGCTGGTCCGCTATGAGACAGCGCAGCGGCGCTTTGTCATCCACCACGTCGAACCCGCGCTCGGCGATTTGGCGGAACGGCACCACAGCCAGCACCGCGCTTCGCTCCAGCGGGATGTCCTGGGTGGCGCCGACGTCCCTGAGTTCGCCGGTCAACACCTCCACAAGCGGCGAATCACCGCGTCTGATCAGCGCGAACGGCTGGCCGTCCGGCGGGATAGGGTTGGGCGGTAGGGCGGCGGCCGGTTGGGCCGCAGTCGGTTGGGCGTTCACAGTTCCTCCGAACGGTCGGGGTGGGCCAAGCGGGTCGGCCGGGGGCCCGCGCTGAGAATGGGCCGTGGGGTTGGACCCGGCGCGGCGCTCATTGGTCCTCCAAGCGGTCGGGTCGGATCGGTTGGCCGCCTGCCGCGAGGCCGGCCCGGATCGCCTCGATTTCGCGGCGCCAAAGGTCCGCCGGCGCGTCCGAGGGCTGACGCCAATCGCCGCGCGGCGACAAGGCACCCGCCCGGACCACTTTGGGGCCGTTGGGCAGCGCCGAGCGTTTGAACTGGGATGAGAAGAAACGCCGATAGAAGACCTCCAACCAACCCAGGAGCTCCTCGGGTGGATAGCCCCGGCGGCCGGCCTCCGGCACGCCGTCCGGCCAGCCCCCCCGGTCCTTGTCCTCCCACGCCTGGCGCAGCCGGAAGAACACCTGCTTCGGGGTGAGTCCGAACCTGAGCGTGTAATAAAGCGCGATGTCCTGCAACGGGTACGGCCCGATCACCGACTCCGTGGACTGGATGGCGCCCGTGGCCCCCGGCGGCACCAACTCCGGGCTGATCTCCGTGCCCAGGATCGCCTCCAGGGTGCCCCCCACCCGCCTGTCGAACTGGGCGGTCTTGACCACCCAGC
>JAITFE010000080.1 GCA_031281585.1 Bifidobacteriaceae bacterium
GCGCCGTTGACCAAGACCAACGCGTCCGGAGTGCCGGGCCGGTACGTCACCGTGATTTGGCGCTCGCCCGCCTTGGACGAATAGGCGTCCAGCGTGTAGACGCCGCTCAGGCACTCGCCGTCCACCGGCGCCTGCTCGCAGGCGAAAGCCTGCCCGTTGCCGAAATAGAGACCCAACCCGTCTAGGGGGTCGCCTGGCGCGGCGGCGGCCACCAGGTCGCTGGCCGCGCGGGTGACCGGGTTGCCGGACGCGTCCTCAAGGGTCGCTTTGATGGTTTGGCGGCCCCACTCCGCGACCGTCGAGTTCGGCCGGTCGTGGTTGGCCCGCTGGTCCGCCCGATAGGTGACGGTGGCCTCGGAGCGCGCCGCCGCGGGCGGCGGCTGGTCCGCCTCCACCAGGCGCGCGGTGGCGTTGCCTATCCCGGCCTGGATGGAGAGGTCTTGGCCGTCCACTTTGACGGCGATGGAGTGCTGGCCGGCCACCGTGCCGGTGAACGCCGCCACATAACGGCCGTTCCCCGTGTGGGCAAACGACTCCACGCTGATTCCGCTGCCGTCCGGGACCGCCACCGTGATCGCGTCGGCGTGCTGAGTCGCCGCCTTGCCGTTCGCGCCAAAGAGCTGGACCTCAATCCCACCCTGGTCCTGGCCGTCCGCCAGCACCGCCGCCGTTGAGACGCTGAACCAGGTCTTCGGGCTGGCCACGTCAATCGACCCGTCAACCCACACCAACTGCTTGACCTTCGACGGGTCGTCCTCGTCCCAATAAAGCGTGCACTCGCCGACCTGGTCGCTGGTCACCTCGGTGGTGGCGCGGCCCTGGGCGTTGGCTTTGAAGGCCGCTTCGGTCTTGACGCCGTTCGAGAAAGTCGCGTGGCAGTCCGCCCCTTGGAGAGTCAAGTACACCGATCCCTCGTCGACGCGGTTGATACGACCGGCGTCCCAGAGCGTCACCGTCACCTGGTATGTCGCTCCGGCCGGGATCGCGTCCGGCACGCCCGCGCCGTCGTCCGCCGGATCATCCGGGTTGTTCGGCGGGGTCGAAGGGGAAACCATCAGCGTGGAGTGCTCCAAGCTCAGTTCCAAATAGAAGTGGGCCAACAACACAGTGGAACCCGTGTCACGCGAGTTCGCCACCTTGAAGGAGCCCGGCTGGCCGTCAGCGTAGACAACCTCTAACTCGCGGTCGCCGGGCGTCGAGGAGCTCACCGCCGTCCAGTATTCGCCGGATTCGCACTGCCCCGTGACCGAGTCCAGTCCCTCCAGGCACCCGATCATCCCTTCCGGGCTGAGGAACATCAGGCCGGCGCCGTTCAGGGGGTCTGTCGCCGCTGCCTGAATCTTCAGTCCGGGGCCGCCGGACGCGGCGTCCGTCACCGGGTTGTCATCCGCGTCCCGCAATTTGACGGTCACCTCAAGGCGTTCCATCAGGTCCGGGTCCTCCAGCACCGCCGGATCCTGGGCGTTGGCCTGACGCGAGCCCGTTTGGATGGTGGCGGTCGACTTGGCGGCGCTGGCCGGAACGGCGGGGGCGAAGAAGAACTCCGGATCGATGAAGACCTGGTGCGTCTCCTCTGCTATCCCGTGCACCCGGTACGTGCCTGGGGCGGTGGCCGCCACGCGGAAGTGGAAAACTCCCTCTGGCGGCAACTGAATGTGTATTTGGTCCGTCTCGCCGTGGTCCGGGAAGAACGCGCCGTCGGCCGGCGCCCCGTCCTCGGGGACAAGTCGGAAGAAGACGTTGGCGCCGCCAGCCGGCTGGGGCTCGCCCCCTTGCCCGCCCGCCCTGGCGAAGACCGTCACCTCGTAATACGACTCGCCGTCGGCTATGACCTGCGGGTTATGCCGGTCCGGCTCCGGGAAAATGTGTGTGCCCGAAGCCCCCATTTCCGGTGGCACCGCGTTGGCCTGCCGCGCGGCCGTGAAGCTTTGGGCCACCGTCAGGCCCGCGAGCGCCATGACCACCGCAGTCGCCATGGCCGCCGGTCGGCGCCAGGCTGCCGGCCTGAGCTTGCGCCCGGCTCCTGCTAGGCCGGAAGAATGACTGGCGGTGCGCTTAAACATGGAGGTCACCTCGTCGTGTGCGGCTGGGGGCTGAAGGCGCACGCACGCTTGGGGCGCAGTGCTCCCGCAGGCACGCTATCGACCGCCAAGGCCCGCCACCGGCAGTTTTGCGCAGAAATACCCACATTTCGGGCCCTCGCCCAAGCTCACAAAATGGGGACGGTACCTCGCAAAATGGGGACGGTACCTATTTCCGGCTTGGCGGAAATAGGTACCGTCCCCATTTTCGTCCCCATTTTGGGTACCGTCCCCCTTGTCCTCGGAGCGGTTGACGGGTCAGGCGGGGAAAACTGTGGACGGGTCCAAGCGGCGGCGCATCGTCTCGATTGCCGCGGGATTCGAATCCGCCAGCACGAAGCGGCGGCCCAGTTGGCCCGCCACCGCCCCCGTGGTCCCGGAGCCGGCGAAGAAATCGGCCACCCAGTCGCCGGGGCGGGAACTCGCCTGCACAATCCGCCGCAAGACGCCCTCCGGCTTCTGCGTCGCATAGCCGGTCTTCTCGCGCCCCGTCGGCGAGACGATCGTGTGCCACCAGACGTCGGTCGGCAGCTTGCCCCTCGCCGCTTTCTCAGGCGTCACCAAACCGGGCGCCATGTACGGCTCGCGGTCCACGGCATCGGCGTTGAAAACGTAGTTCGCCGGGTCTTTGACGTAAACCAGAATGTTGTCGTGTTTGGCGGGCCACCGTGACTTGGTGCGGGCGCCGTAGTCGTAAGCCCAAATGATCTCGTTGAGGAAGCAAGTCCGGCCGAACAACGCGTCCAGCAAGACCTTGGCGTAATGGACCTCGCGGTAGTCCAGGTGCAGGTAGAGCGTGCCGTCGCCGGCCAGCAGCCGCCAGGCCTCCTCCAAACGCGGCTCCAGGAACCCCCAATAATCCGAGAACGCGTCGTCATACCCGGTCACGCGTCCCCGCACCAGTTCGTAGGTGAGCCCCTTGAAGCCGACCCGGCCTGCACCCTCCCGGCGCACCGCCTTAGTGGTTTGGCGGCTCTGGGCGCGCCCGCTGTTGAAAGGCGGGTCCAGGTAGATGAGCCGGAACGCGCCGGCGGGAAGGGCCCGCATGATCGGGAGATTGTCGCCCGCGAAGACCAAGTTTGGGCCGGCGGCCCGCCAGCCTGCGGTTTCACTGGCGGTCGGCTCTGTCATTCCTGGAATGCTAGCCTACTGGCCGTTCCGGCTCGGGGTTTTTGGGCATGAGAATGGCGCCGGGCCCATCGGGGGGAGGAACCGGCGCCAGATCAAGGTTGTCACAGATTCGGGGCCTGCGCGCAAGACCTGTGGGTAAGAGTACTCAAAGTGGCTGGGCGATTCCGCTCATCGGGGCTCCGGACCGCCCACCCAAAACGGGGACGGTACCTGTTTTCCCGTTTGCGGCGCCCCGCCCGAAATGGGGAGGGTACCTTTTCCGTTCCGGCGGCCCGCCCGGCAAGACCTCGAGATCGGGGCCGTCCCCCTGCCTTGCGACGCCGCGCGGATGGCCGTCCGCGTTGCCACGGTTGGCGGATTGTCCCGGAAGTCGCCTGCCGCCCTTTTTCTAGACGATGCCGTAGAGGCGGTCTCCCGCATCCCCCAAACCTGGGACTATGTAGCCTTTTTCGTTGAGACGCTCGTCCACCGCGGCCGTCACGATCTTGACCGCGCCGCGGTTCCCCAGCGCCGATTCGACCGCCGCCAGGCCCTCCGGCGCGCACAGGATGCAAATGGCGGTCACATCCTTCGCTCCCCGGTCGAACAGGTACTCGATCGAGGCCACCAGGGTGCCCCCCGTGGCGAGCATCGGGTCCAGCACAAAGCACTGCCGTCCCGACAGGTCATCCGGCAATCGGTTGGCGTAGGTGATGGCCTGCAGCGTCTCCTCATCGCGCTGCAATCCCAAGAATCCGACCTCAGCCGTGGGCACCAGCCGCGACATGCCGTCCAGCATGCCGAGACCCGCCCGCAGGATTGGCACCACGATTGGACGGGGCCGCGACAACTCCACCCCCACCATCGGCGCGATCGGAGTGTCAATGGCGTGGTCGCGGACGTCGATCTCGCGGGTCGCCTCATACGCGAGCAGCGTGACCAACTCCGCCACCAGCGCACGAAAAGTCGGCGAGTCCGTGTTCTTGTCCCGCAGCACAGTTAACTTGTGGGCTATCAGAGGGTGTTCGGCGATGTGCACCTGCATGAGTCCAACCTACCCAAGTTCGGCGCGCCGCCGAATGCGCCGAACGCCCCGCCTGGTCGCCAGTCCCATTGTCGCCAGTCCCACTGTCGCCGGGTCCTATCGCCAGGTCCAGTCGCCAGGCCGAGTGGCCAGGCCCACGGCCCGAACCCCCACAATGGTTGGGTGTCTTCACCCGTTGCGCAGCCTTGGGAGGCCTCCATGCGCCTGGCTTTGGCCCACGCCGCCAGCGCCGCCCAGCACAGCCCCAACACCCCCGTCGGTGCTTTCCGGGCCGGTCGCGACATCCCCGCCGAAACCTTTCAGGCCAGCCCAGACCGGCCGGCCGGTGCCGTTGCGCCCAGTCCAGACTCCCCTGCCGGCACCGATCGGGCCAGCCTCGATGTGCCCGTCGGGGCCGTGGTGGTCGCGCCGGGAGGTGGCGTTCTTGCAAGCGCGGTCAACCGGCGCGAACGCGACCACGACCCGACGGCGCACGCTGAGATGGTGGCGTTGCGGGCCGCGTCGGCGGAGTTGAAGACTTGGCGGCTGGACGGCTGCACGCTGGTTGTGACCTTGGAACCGTGCGCTATGTGCGCGGGCGCGCTGATCGCGGCGCGGGTGGACCGGGTTGTGTTCGGGGCCTGGGACCCGAAGGCCGGGGCGTGCGGTTCGGTGTGGGACCTGCCGCGCGACCGGGGGTCGCTGCACCATCCTGAGGTGATCGGCGGCGTTTTAGCTGATGAATGCGCCGCGCTTCTAGGTGCCTTTTTCGCCTCGCGGCGAGAGAAGACCCGTCAAGCCTGGTAGCCTTTCCGGCGGTGGCGTGTCCGAGCGGCCTAAGGAGCACGCCTCGAAAGCGTGTGTGGGGGCAACTCCACCGCGGGTTCGAATCCCGCCGCCACCGCTTTACCGGCAGCCCTCTGATCTGCGTAAACACTCCCCCTTCCGGGGGCAGCGCGGGCGAGCCGCGTGATGACGCCGACCGGTCGGTGCCAGTGTCTCCCCGCACAGTGCAACCGAAAACACGATCGTGATCCACCAACGGATCACGAAACGCTTCAAAGTCGCACTTGACCCGCCCAAGGACGCCCCGGGGACCATCAGCGCAACCGAAAACACGATCGTGATCCACCAACGGATCACGAAGAGCCTCAAGGTCGCACTCGCCCGCGCCGAAACCCCCTCGGGGACCCATCAGCGCAACCAAGAACACGATCGTGATCCACCAACGGATCACGAAACGCTTCAAAGTCGCACTTGGCCCGCCGTGCGCGGCTTATGCAAACTACCGACGCGCCTTGAACAGAGCGGGTTGCGCGCGCCCGGCGATCAGGTCGCGATCTGGTCCCCACCCGTCAGCGCACAATGCCCGAGATGAGGGCGTGGCCGACCGGTTGGCCGAGAGCGGGAATTGGATTGCTCCCTTGGATGCCTTGTATCCGCCCACCCGGTCCGCGAAGTGCGGGGTGGCCTCGCCGCATGGGAAGCGCGAGGAACGCCTGGCGAAGACCGCGAAATGAACAAGGATCCGGCCCTGCCAAAACGTGGGCGTGCGGCGAACACGCGGTCAGGAGAGGGACAAGAGCAATAGGAGGATCAGGAGGCCCAGGATCACCGCGGCGAGAATCACAATCCCGACCGCCACATGGCCAAAGAAGACCCCTGCTGACGCCATTCGCCGGTTGGTGGCTCTCCCCGCCTCGACGGCTTTGACGCCTGTGCGCGAGATCCTCGCGCCCGCCAAACCCGCGCCCAATCCGATCACCGCCACTTCGATCAGGTAGCGCCATGGCACGAACGTGTAGCCCGCCACAACAATCACGGCCAGGCCTAATCCGACCACCGACAGCGTCAGGCCGAGCCTCCCTCGCCAGTTCTCCCTGGCCACCGCCTCCGCGGGCGGCGGGGCCGGGTCGACAGACGGCACGGCGGAGTCGGACCGCCGGGTCGGGTCAGGCCGCCTGGTCGAGTCGAGGGGCAGTTGCGTCTGGCCAGACGACTGTGCCGGACCGGGAGGCGCCTGCGGCTTCGGCTCAACAGGCTGCGACTTCATGGTGGTCCTTTGGGTGACTCGACGTGATCCGACTATGTTCCGCCGCCAACGCGGATGCGGTCAAAGGATCCACGACCGTTTGCTTGGAGCTTCGCAGCTGGGCAACCTGACGCGCGGCAAGCCCCACGACGGCGGCCGCCGCCAACCTGGCCCGCCTCCGCAAGGGTCTTGACCCTGGGCGCTGCTCCTTTTGCCTTGTCATCTGCCACGCTCGGCCGTCGGCGGGTTTCGCGGGGGAGGGCGCCGCAAGACTCGTCGTTTGGCTGGGCTCGGCCGCCTGCCGGTGGTCAGAGAAGATGGCGCAGCGCCAGGGACAAGATTGGGGCGGGGGCCAGCTCCAGGCCACCGCGCAGAAGCAAGTCGCGCAGCCACTCAGCGCGATTGATGAAGCCTGAGTCCAGGAACTCGCGTTGGAGCGCCACCTCCGCGCGCAGCGTTTTCAAGCCGCCGCGACGGCGGCGGGCCGCCGGCGAAACCCGGTAGTCGACCAGCGGATCAGGCAGATTGGCGGCCTTGACGCCAGCCTGCAGCATGCGCACCCAGAGGTCGTAATCCTCCAAGTGAAAGAAGTTGCGGTAGCCGCCCGCGGCCAGGATCAACGAACGGCGGGTGACCACTGTCGGGTGCGCGAACGGGTTGATCAGTTTGGCGGTCCGCCGGATCTCCGGCTCGGTGAGCGGATACGAACGGATTCGGCCGTACGTGACCGCACCGACGGGGCCAACGCCACCGATCGCCTTGGCGGCAACGGCTGATCTCGCGGCAGCCGACCCGGCTGGACCCACCGAACCGGTGCTGAACTCGCGCATGGCGCTGCCCACCAGGTCCAGTTCGCCGGACTGGACTAATGGCACCTGGCAACTGAAACGGGTCGGCGCGGACAGGTCGTCCGCGTCCTGGCGCGCCACCACGTCGAAGCGGCAGGCGGCCAGGCCGGCGTTGAGCGCGCCAGCCAGACCCCGGTTGGCCGGCAGCGTCACCAATGAGACGCCGCGGCGGCGCGCGAGCGCCGCCAGCACGTCGGTCAACGCCGGCCCCACCGGGCCGTCCCGGACCACAACCACTTGAGCGGGTGCCAGTTCCTGGTGATCCGTCACGGACCGGAAGGCTTCTTCGACGTCAATTGGCTGGTCAGCCCAATAGACAGGCATCAAAACGCTGAAATCGGCGGTGCCAATTCGATTGCGGGGCGGCTGCGGGTCAACGGGCGCGGCGTCGCGCGGCGTCGCCGCCTCCGCCGGGGCTTCGGCCGACAGGTCGCCGTCCCGGCCACCCACAGCCGGGGACGAGCGCGGGGCGGAGGGAAGCGGCGAAGGTGGGCTCATCCCCGGACCACCCGCGCGTCCACCGCCGCGACCTCGGCGGTCAAGCGGCCTTGGCCGGCCAGGACTTCGGCGTTCGGACGGGGGCGGCGGCCCAATCCGTCCCTCAGGCCGCGCAGTCCGGCCCGCAGCAGGCGGACCTTATCCCGCGAGCGGGCGACGGCGCCGAGCCACCCCAACACCGTGTAGGCGAAGTAGATCGAGCCTTCGACCAGGCCGAACGCGGGCGACTTGACGAAAGCCCACAGCTTGTTGCGGACCTCGTAGTAGAACCGGTCGCCCGGCGCCCGCAGCCCGGACGCGAACTCCTTGGTGTGGTGCACGGTCACGGACGCGGGCACCAGGATGCCTCGGCCCCGGCGGAGCAGCCGAGCCGAATACTCGAGGTCGTCACCCCAGATGAAGTAGTCAGCCATGGGCAGCCGGTGCCGCCAGGCGGTGTGCGCGTCGATCAGAATCGACACGAACGAACCCGTCCGGATGGGCGTCCCGCCTGCCCGCCGCGCCTGCCGGCGGCGCCGCCGCGACGCGAACAGCCTTTGGCGCTGCGTGTTCATCGGATGGTCGCGCCCGTCGGTCCAGACCACACGCGAACTGGCCACGGCCAGCTTTCCGGGATACGCCAGCCAGGCTTTCTCCAGTTCCGCCAAGGCGGTTGGGGTGGGCGCCGTGTCGTCGTCCATCAGCCAGATCGCGTCCGGCGCCAGCCGCATCAGGGCGTGCGCCATGCCAGCGCAGAACCCGCCCGCACCGCCGGTGTTGTGGGTGAGCGCCAGAACCTCGGTGACTATCCCATGGGCCGCCGCGATCTGCTCCGAGCCGTCGGTCGAGGCGTTGTCCACCACCAGCACCGCGTCCACCGGCCGCGTCTGCGCGGCCAGCGCGTCCAGGGTGCCGCTGAGCAGTTCCCGCCGGTTGTAGGCCACCACGACCGCCACAATCTTCACGGCGCGCCCCGTTCCGGGCCGCCGCGGGCCGCCGCCAGTTTCGCCTGGTTCGATTCGGTCAGCGCGATCATCCGGCCGCACGCCTCGATGAACAGCGCCGTGGCCGCGCCGGGGCGGGTGTCGCCCAGGTAGTATTCGGCCAGCGCGGCCCGGTCCGACCGGCCCGTGTCTTCCGCCGCCAATCCGGCCACGAAGTCCCCGACGGCCCGGACCTGTTCCGGCCCCAAGCGCGGCGTCAGCTCCAGCAGGGGGGTGGGAGCCACCACCGCTTGGCCGTCCGGCGGCACCGTGATGGTGAGCGGCCGCCCGGTCACCAGGAAGTCGATCGCCAACGACGACACGTCGCAGATCAGCAGGTCGGCCCGGCGCAGTTCGTCTCCCGCGTCGCCTCCCAGGGAAACCCTGTGCCCCGCGCCCGGTTCTGCCTTGGCCGCCGCCGCGACCATTTGCCTAACTCGGGCGTCCGCCGCCGCGAAGTCCGGCACCCGCGTGCCGGTCAGCGGATGCGGCCGGTAGACCACCCGGAAGCGCCCGTCCGCGAGCAGCCCGCCCGCAATCGCGGCGCCGTGGGCCGCCAGCGACGAATAGGCCGCCGAATCGGTTCCGCCCTCCCATGTCGGCGCGTAAAGCACCGTTCGCCGCCCGCCGTTCTTGTCGCCCGATGCCGCCCCGGCCGTCCCAGCATCCCCTCCCCCTGGGAGCACCTCCTTCGGGCGACCAGCCTCCACGCGCCGCCCGCCGTTCTTGTCGCCCGATGCCGTCCCTCCCGTCCCGGCATCCCCTTCGGCCGGCGACGCGAAGTCCACCTGCGGGCGGCCAATGATGACGCAGCGCGCGGGCGCGTCGAATAGGGGCAGATTCGCCGCGAGCCGGTCAACGGCCGCTTGCCCCGCCACGAAAGTGAAATCGTACGCTTTGGTTTGCCCG
The DNA here is from genome assembly GCA_031281585.1 of Bifidobacteriaceae bacterium. Lineage (NCBI taxonomy): Bacteria > Bacillati > Actinomycetota > Actinomycetes > Bifidobacteriales > Bifidobacteriaceae > Bifidobacteriaceae bacterium. The sequence goes on from JAITFE010000080.1 coordinate 9,465, forward strand.
GACACCGAGACAACCTTGTCCGAGTCGCCGTGCATAATCGAAACATGGGTTAGCTGCGGGAAGGCCAGCATTGAGAAATTGGCGGCGTTATGGTTTATGTAAAGCGCCAGGCGCACCGGGCTCTTCGCCAAGATCAGGTCGATCGAGGAATAATGCGAAATGGTGTACGCGGGCAAATGGGATTCACGTCGGATGGTTTTGACCGCCCGCGAATCGGTGCCGACTATGACCAGCCGGTGAACGCGGTGCAGGGCCCGCAAAGCCTTGTACCAGGGCCGTAGTTGGTAGAGGCCGTTGACGGTGTCCGCGAAGTAGACAATCACCTCCGCCTGCGGCGGCGCCAACGCCAACTGGGATTCGTCGCCGCGTCCGTCCGGGATTGACTTTGGCAGCAGTCCCGAGCCCCGGACCAGCGTAATCGCCAATTTGAAAGCCCGTGCGGCCAGCACTTGCGGTGCCAACGCCGCCGCTGCCCTAGACATATTTGGACGCCTCCTGAAGGAAACGCCCAGCGTACTCCGCGCGCGGGATGTCGCCCAGACAATAGGTCTTCAGCTCGCGCCGAACCGGGGCCAGGGGATCATCCCCCCAGATCGCGTCGAGAGCCGCCTCCAGGGTCTGCGGCCCCGCCTCCGGGACAACGCCCCCGGACCCCTGAAGCGTGGAATAGTCAACCACATAGGCGCCCCGCGCCACCGGGAACTCGTCGGCGAAACCTTCCGGTTCGGCGGTCACCGCCATCATTATGAACGGCTTTTCGGAATACAGGTAGTCGTTCACCACGGAGGACACGTCGGAGATCATCAGGTCGGACTGATTGAAACAGTCGATAATCGACCAGTCGTTCTCCGCGACCGTCCCGAAAACGTGCCCCCGCCCGGTTAGGGCCGCGTCTCTGGTCAGCAAAGCCACCACCGCCGCCCGGCCGGCGGCGGTCGCGTAATTCTTCTCCCAGTAGGGATGCGGCCGGAAAATGACCGTGCACCCGCGGACCAGCAACGCCTGGACAATTTCAGGGCCGCGCCGAAGCGACGTGTAGTCGGAATCTTTGGTGTTGCCCGTCCAGGTTGGCGCGTACAGGGCGACCGGGGAATCCAGGCCGGCCACGGGTCCCCGGCTTGGCTCCACGCCCGCCACCTGCGGGCGGCCGACAATCACGAAGAAGTCCGGCGCGGTCGCCAACCCGGCCGCCGCGAAGCGGTCAATGGCGGCCTGCCCGGCCACGAAGTCCTTGTCATAGGCCCGGAACACCGGCGAATAGCTGGCGATCTTGTCCGAATCGCCATGATTGAGCTGGATGTGGTTCAGGTGCGGGTAGCGCAACATGTGGTCGTTCAAGATCGCGGTGTTGACATAGAAGACTGTCTTGAGCGAAGGGCTCAAAGCCTCCTCGACCGCGTCCAAGCCCACCCGGTGCAGCACCGGCACATCGAACGTCTGGGTGACCTCGAGGAAGTTCTCCCGCGTCCTGGTGATGACGAAGAACGGCTTGCCGAGTTGCCCCAGGTAATCCATCCACATGGTCAGCTGGTGGATGGAGCCCCGGGCGGCTTGCCAGTGGACGGCGAAAGCGGGCCGCATCGACTCCCACAACTGGGGCAGGCGCGCGTTGAAACGCAGCCGCCCAATGGCGAACCACGCCACGTTCACCATCACCACCAGGTTGGCCAAAGCGACGCCGGCCCCGAGCGCCACCTGAGCCCAGGGCCACAGCCCGCCCGCCAACACAAGCAGCAAAGTCGCGCCCAGGTTGACCCAAAAGATGATGGCCGTGGGCGCGTGGACCGTCCTGGTCTTCACCCCGGGGAAAGCCGCCGCGTAGGGGAACGCCTGGGCTCTGAACGCGCGGGCAATCGGCTCCGCCATCAGGCAACCGGCCACGGCGGCGACGGCGGCGAGGCGAGGCGAGACGGCATCGGGCAATGAAAGACTGAAAACAGCGCAAAGCGCGGCCAAACGGCTCAAGACGTAGTTCCCCACCAAAGCGGCCGTTTCGGAGCCGGCCCGGCGGGCGCCCAAAGCGGCGGCGCCAGCGCAACTGACGACGGCCATGGAGACCACCAACGGAACCGGACCGCCCGCCCAAGCCACCGCCAAAGTGGACAAAGCCCAACAATTGAGCGCCGCCAACGGCAGTTCCAGGGCCCAGACTATGTTCCCCAACGGGACCTGGGGCAGGAACGACGGACGGCTCATGGCGCTTTGACCATGGCTAACCGCCTCCAGCCGCCGCGGGCGAGGCGGGCGGCGACGCGGGCGGGGTGGGCGGGGCGGACGTCGCCGGCTGCGAAGTCGCCGGGCCGGAGGGACGGCCGGACGGCGGGGGCGACGGCTCGTTGGAGGGCTCGACCGGGTTGTCGTCGGCGGTGGGCGATGGCTCAGCCGGCGGGGTCGGGGATTCCGGCGCGGTCGGGGCGGCCGAACTCGGGGACGGCTGCTGGTCGCGCGGCGGCCCGCCGGTCGGCTTGTTGCGGTTCTTGGGGCGGTCGGGGAACTCCTCGACGGGCTGGCCCGCCAGGCCCACCTCCATCACGGCCGCCCACATGCGCGCGGGCGGGCCGCCGCCCTGGATGACGGCGTTCTGGCCGAACGGCTCAATGGGGACCGCCTGGCCGCCCTCGCCCTCCTGATAGAAGGCGACCGCGGTCGCCAACTGCGGGGTGTAACCGCAGAACCAGGCGGACTTGTTGTCTTCCGAGGTGCCGGTCTTGCCCGCCACCGGGCGGCCCAACCGGTCTGCGGCCGTGCCGGTGCCGTATTCCACCACCCGCGTGAGCGCGTAGGTGAGTTCGGCCATGGTGTCTTCCTTGAACATCCTTTGGCCCGCATTGCGGCCCGTGTAAACCTCTTTGCCGTCCGGGCTCACCGCCGACTCGACAATGTAGGTGCTGTGGAGCATCCCCTGGGAGGCGAAGGTGGCGTAGACCCTCGCCATGTCGATCGCGTGGACGCTCGCGGTGCCGAGCACGTTGGTCAAGTCGTCGTCAAGGCCGTTTGTGCCGGCCGGAATCCCGGCCGCGATGGCCGCCTCCATGGTGGTGCGCCCCCCGACCTGTTCGTTGAGCTGCGCGAAGACCGTGTTGACCGAGCTTTGGGTGGCCTTCAACAGGGTGATGTTGCCGTACTGCGCGTTGCCGGAATTCTCAACCTTCCAGTCGCCAATCGTGATGGGCGACTTCCCGGAGAAGGTCTGGTCCAGGCTCCAGCCGCCTTCCAGCGCCGCCGCCAACGTGATCGGCTTGAAGGTCGATCCAGCCTGCGCTATGTCTTGGGTGGCGGCGTTTTGCTGGCGGACCATGTAGTCCTCGCCCGCGTAGATCATCTTGATGGCGCCCGTGGCCGGCTCGACCGACGCGACGGCTACGTGCAGCCCCGCCGGGGTGTCGTCCGGCAACTGACCCGCCACCGCCTCCGCCACCTGGTCCTGGATGCCCTTGTCCACAGTCGTCGTGATCCTCAGCCCCGCGCTGCCGATCTGTGCGTCCGTCAACCCGCCCTTCGTGATCAACTCCTGGCGCACCATCTCCAAAAGGTAGCCTTGCCGCCCGGCGTACACGTCCGGCACCTCGTAGGGGAAGAACTCGGGGAACTGAAGCTTGGCCCGTTCGGCGCTCGCGAGGACGTTGATCTTCACCATTCCGTCCAAGACGTAATTCCAACGGGTGGTGGCCGCATCCAGATTCTGTTCCGGATCGTAGGCGCTGGGGGCGGGGATCATCCCGGCCAACAGGGCGGCCTCTGAGGTGGTCAAGTCCACCGCGTCCTTGTGGAAATACGCCTGCGCGGCAGCTTGAATGCCGTAGGCGCCCCGCCCAAAGTAAATGGTGTTCATGTAGTCATTCAGGATTTCGTCCTTGTCCTTTTCCCGAGTGACTTTGAGCGCCAGCATGGCCTCTTTGAACTTTCCAGTGAGCGAGGTAGTGGTTTTCCCAACCCAATACCGCTCAATGTACTGCTGGGTGATGGTCGACCCGCCTTGCCGCTCGCCGCCCTTCAGGTTGTTGTAGAACGCCCTGGCCAGCGCCATGGGGTCAACCCCGGCGTTGGTCCTAAAAGTGCGGTCCTCAGCTGCGATCACCGCGTTCTTGGTGGATTCGGCCAGGTCGCCTATGTCGATGATCTGCCGGTTTTGGACCTCGAACTTGCCCATCACCGTTTGGTTGTCCGAATAGTAAACCGTCGAGGTTTGCGCCTGCGCGAAGTCCGCCGGCTTGGGCAGGTCGATCATCTGGTACGCGAGGATGAAGCCGCCCACCACCAGGCCCACCCCGAGCACAAAGCTCCACCACAGGAAACGCCAGGACGGCACCCACCGGTGGAAGCCCGTGTACTGCCGGCGCGGATAGTTGAAGAACCCGTAGCGGGGCTTCCCCCGCCGGGTGAACCGCTTCGGAGCGCCCGGCGCCCGTTTGCCTTGGGGCTCCGCGAGGAGGCTGCCGCGCACCGGCGTCGGGTTGGCGGCGAACCGCCGGGACAGGTTGTTGCCGCCGGGGACGAAGTCCGCCCCCTGGGGCGGACTAGGGGTCTGCGCGCCCGCGTTCCTGGCCGAGACCCGGCGGGGCGCCAGCCCCCCGTTCGCCGCCACTTGGCGAGGCGCCGGACCGGCCGTTCGCCGACCTGGTTTCTTGCCGCCACTTGCTCCAGCCACTGCACTACTTTCTCATGTCCGCGCAGGCCGCCCTTCCTCCTCGCACCAAATCTCCCCGGAATCCGGCGCATTTCGCGTGGAGCGCAGCCCGCCCGCACGTCCGCGCCGTCCTACTTCCGGCCGCCGGGCGGGGTCACGCCACAGTGCCCGATGCCGTCCCCGCCCGCCCCAGCCTCCGAGCCAGTTCGGATCAGCCGCCCAGCCGCGCGCCCGCCCGATGCGTGACGGGCGCCCAGCGGGCTGTGTTGAGGCAAGCCCCGCCGCAACGAGATAGGACCGGACCCTCGACGGCTTCGACACGCCGAGAGTCCTTTCCTGACTCATCCCGGCGGTCGAGAGTCCGATCTTGACTCAGCCTTGGGCGGCCGTACTGGCCTGACCTGCGGCTACAAGAAAGCGGCCCGGACAGAATCGGACCCTCACCGCGCGAAGTGAGATAGAACGAGCCTTTCGGAGTCCCAAACCTGCCGAGCGTCCGCCTCTATCTCGCCGCGGACGGCGAGCGTCCGGTTTTGACTCGGCCGACTTAGCAAGAGTCCCCTTATGACTCACCCGAGAACGTTTCTTGGACGCAGCCGACCCAATGCAGAGAGTTCTCGCGCAGCGCAGCGCGCTCGTTGGGATCGCGCAATTGGCGGCGGTCCCTCGTGATGATGGCGTCGAACCCGTTCAAGCCCGCCGCGTCGAAAAGGGCGAGATTCTCCTGGCCGAATGACACGGCGTCGGCGGCTCCTTTCGAAGTCATGTCTAGGTATAGGTAGTAGTAGTAGTAGCCGATCCTGTCGGGCGGGGCCGCCCAGTCCAGGGTTCCGCGTTCAGACCTTGTGACGGATCAACGCCAGCAAAGAAGCGGCAAGCAGGAACGCTCCGATGGAAGCGATCCACACCCCCAGCGTCGCGATTCCGTTTCCGTTGAGTGCGCCGGCCACCACCACCGAAGCCAGGGCCGCGCCGACGTACTGCGAAGTCCGGTAAAGGCCACTCGCCACCCCGGCTTGGCCCTCTCCGACCGCGCCGTGCAGGATCAACTGATTGCCCAGATTATTGAACCCGTTCGGGGCGCCGGCCAGCGAGCCGAACAAGACGATCAGCCACACCGGCACCTGATCGGTTAGGAAGAAGGTCGCCACCAGGCCGGCCGCGACCATCGCGGCGGCCCCCGCCGCCAAAAGCACACGCGGCCGGACGCGGCGAGCAACCCTGGAGGCAGCAAACGTGGAGGCCAGGCCCACGCCGAAGACCGGAAAAACCAGGAGGCCGGCCTTCTCCGGCGGCATCCCGCAAGCGCCCTCCAGCCACTGGGGCAGCCCGTAGAACACCGAATAGAACGAGATGAAAGTCGCCACAGCCCGCGCGCAGGTCCGCAGCAAATCCCTGTTGTGGGTCAAGACCTTCACGTCCAGGAAAGGCTCGGCCCGGTGGGAGGACCACCACACAACAGCGGCTGCCAGCAGGCCGAACGCTCCGAACCACCACCATTGCGGCTGGTCCTCTAGCGACAACAATCCGAGCATCAAAGGCACCAACGCGCCCACAAACAACGCCAAACCAACTGGGTCGAGGGTCTGCAGGACTTGCCTCCAAGTTGACGGCTCACGCGGCGGATCGGCTGGCACGAACCGCCAAACCAACAACGCCGCGTTCGCTATGACGGGCACGTTGGCCCAGAAGATCCCCTGCCATCCCCACAACGCCACGATCGGGCCGCCAATGGTGGGTCCCAAGGCCGCCGTGGTCTGGCCGCACATCGCGATGACCCCAAGAGCAGAGCCGGGATGCGCCCCCAGCCTGCCGGCCGCTCCCCGGATCACCACCATGGCCGTTGGGAACTGCAAGGCGGTGCCGATCCCGAGGACAAAGCGGTCCACAATCAACCAACCCATCGACGGCACGAAAGGACCAGCGACCGCCGCCGCCAGCGCCACAGCCAAACCGACCAAATACACGCGCTTCGGGCCGAAGAGGTCAGCCAGACGCCCTCCCGTCGGCGAGCTGACGGCAGCGGAAAGATACAGCGCCGAAACCACCCAGGCCAGTGCCTCGGAGTCACCGAGGTCGCGGCTGATGGGCACCAGCGCGACCGCCAGAACAGCCGAGTTCAAGCCCTGCAAGATGGTGCCGGAACCCAGCGCCCAGCCGATGGAGTTCGGCAGATCACCCGGCCGTGTCACGGCAATGGCGCCGCAAGCGCCGCAGCCTCCGAAGGCAGGACGGGCAAGATGTCGGATCGTCCGGTCAACCCGGCCAGGAAGTCTGAGGCCACATCGGCGAAGCAGGCTTGGCCAAGCACCCAGCCGAACCAACTCAACCCGAGGAAGCGCGCCCCCACCACTTGCGCCTCCGCCACCAACCGGTCAACAGTCGCCTGCAGAAGGTCGCGGTAGTTTCCGAACGGCAGTCCCCTCGAATACAGCGCGAACATGTCTTCCGTGTCCACGCCGAAAGGCACGGCCGTGAGGTCCGCCGCGTCCTGCCCCAAGCGGACCGGGACCTCGTCCATCGGCCAATCGCCAAACCACCTGAAGCCGGCTGCGGCGAGCGCCCGGGCGGTGTTTGGGGTGGAGGCCCTTTCGGGCGAGAACCAACCGCTGGCGACCTTGCCAGTCCCGGCCTCGACTATGCGCCGGGACTCTTCTATGTACGCCGCTTCGTCTGCGGCGGTCATGCCCGAATGCAGCAACACGTTTGCCGCGCGACCGCGCACCACGACCTCGTCCGCCCGTTCCGCCGCCAAGGCCGCCAAGCCGGGAATACCTGTCACCCCGTCTGCGTCGAGCGCCACGGCGGCGGGGAAACCCACGTCCCGCGCGGCATCGAGCAATCGCCAAAGCCCGGTGGTGAGCCCAAAATCCCACTGGGAGACCCGCGCGACCTGGCCGGAGCGGGGCTCGGCGGTGTCGCGGCCGACCCCTCCCTGCATGGACTGCGGTCCCACGGCCGCCGGTGGCAGCGGGTCCCGGTAGCGCGGTGCGTGGAGCAACAGGCTCACGGCGAGCCGTTGGCCGCCCGGCAGGCCCCACTTGGGGCGGGTCCGGCCACTGGTCCGGGTCAAGTTGGGGGCGTAAACAGTCGCCCCTTCGTTCAAGATGATCATCGCGGCTCCCCCCGCAACTCCAAAGCATGCGCCATTTGCGCCTCCCAATGGTGTTCCAAGTAATAGTCGGCAATGTCCCCGGCGCGGGTCAGCCAAATGCGGTCATCGGCGCGGAGGTAATCGAAGATCTCCTCCAGCGCTCCAATCAAATGCGGTTGGCCCATCACAAACGGGTGGGTGGCCACGCACGCCACCCGGCCGTGGCCGTCCTTTTCATAATCCCGCAACAGCCGACCTACCTGGGATGTCACCATCTGAACGAACTGGTCGGCTGAATAGTGTTTGGCGTGGAGAAGCGGCACGTCATTCAGCATGTAGCTGTACGGTATGGAAACGAGGCGCCGGCCTGACCGGGTGCGCAGGGGCCGCGGTTGCTCATCGTGAATCCAGTCGGCGTGGTAGATCAGCCCGTGTTCTGCCAGCAAATCGCTCGTCAGGGCTGTGCCCGAAATCTTGGGACCCAACATTCCCTTCAGGGGCACCCCGTAGTAGACCTCGCACAGTTCTTGGCATTGGTCCAGGAACTCGTTCTCTTCGCTTTCACTCATGTCGTAAAGAGGCCGCAGATTGGATATGCCGTGGCTCATCACTTCCCAGTCACGCTCTCGCATGGCGTCCCGGATATCCGGCTCGGTTTCAAGCAACATCAAGCTCAACGAAACGGTGCAGGGTATGGAGTAGGCGTCAATCGCCCGCAGCATCCGCCAGAATCCCACACGGTTGCCGAAATCACGGTGCATGTAATGCTGCGCGTCCGGGGCGGCCACGCGGCCCTGCGGACTCGCGCCGCCGAAAGGGATGTAGTCGTAATGCTCCACGTTGGGCGCGTGCCACACGGCCAAGGCTTTACCTTCCGGCCAACGCAGCTGAGGCCTGAGAGGCAACGGGGCGTAAACCAGGCGCTCATCAATCGGGATGGCGGTGCGGCTCATGTCGCATCCGCCGAAACTGATTCCGCCGCCAATACCGGCCCCACCGCCGGAGCGTGGACCAGCGCTGGCAAACGCGCCAACGTTTCACTCAAGCTGACCACGTCCGCGAAACGGTCTTGCATGTCCCAAAGGCTGACCTCGCCTGACAGGACTCTGAAGTCGTCGCAGCAGTCCTCCACCACGCTGACGCGGTAGTTCCGATAGGCCGCGTCCACCACGGTGGCGCGCACGCAGCCGCTGGTCGAAGTCCCTATCACGATCAGTTCATCCACGCCCAGGCCGCGCAGAAGCTGGTCCAGTTCGGTGCGGTAGAAGCCGGAAGCCACCGTCTTCTCAACCACGTGATCACCGGGCCGCGGCGCCACGACGGGGCTGATTTCGGTCCAAGGGTTGCCGCGCTCGCACTTTTCAGTGAGGGATGACCGCACCCGCTGGGCCAGCATCCTGTCCTCGAGTCTGTCCAGAATCATCACCAGGTACACGACCGGCAGTCCCGCCGCCCGCGCCGCCTCCAACAGGCGGCTCGACCGCTCCAACACGGCCGCCGTACCCGGCCCAATCGCGTCGTGTTCGGTGAACGCCTTTTGGAAGTCCACCACGACGACGGCGGGTTTGCGCCCGGGCCCTATTCGCGTCCGGGCCGCCCGCAGCTCCCTGATTTTGTTAACTTCAACGTTCCAGTCCGTCATGTCATGTTTCCTTGTCTGCAGCTTCCACGTTCAACCCCCCAAATAGGCTTCTTGCACGCGCGGGTCGGCCGCCAGGTCGCTGCCACGCCCCGCCAGCGCGACCGACCCGGCCTCCAGGACATACGCCCAATCCGCCACGGCTAACGCCTGGGCGGCGTTCTGTTCGACCAAAAGGATGCTGACCGCCTTGTCGCGGATCGCTTTGATCGCGTTGAAAACGTCTCCCGTCAGTTTGGGGGACAGGCCCGTGGACGGTTCGTCCAGCATCAGCAGCTCCGGATCCCCCATGAGCGCCCTCGCTATGGCGAGCATCTGCTGTTGGCCACCGGATAGCGTGTTGGCCGTTTGGCCGCGGCGCTCCCGCAGGATTGGAAAAAGCTCCAGCACCCAGTCCTCCCCCAGGCCCGGCCGCCCAATCCTGGCGCGTTCGCCCATGTGCAGGTTCTCCTCAACGGTCAGCGGGCCGAACAACGCGCGGTCTTCCGGGACTAGCATCAGGCCCCGGCGGGCGAGCTCGTGAGCCTTGCCTGCCTCCACCGGCACGCCTTTGAAAGTCACTCGACCCGAGTGGAGCGGTACCTCGCCCACCAAGGTTTTCAGCAAGGTGCTCTTCCCCGCGCCGTTGGCGCCCACCAGGGCCACGACTTGGCCGGGCCCAACCCGCAGATCGGCACCATGGATGATCTCCAGGCCGTGGTAGCCGCTCTTCACGGCGGTTGCCTCAAGCACCGTTCGGCCCTCCTCCCAGGTAGGCTTCCACCACCTGCGGGTCGGAGAGAACGTTTTCCACCTGGCCGCGAGCCAGAACCCGCCCCTGATCCATCATCACCACTTCGTCGCTGAGACGCCGCACCGCCGCCATGATGTGCTCGATGAACACCACTGTCACCTTCTCCTCGACCCGCAGCGCCTCCAGGAGGTCCAGCACCGGTGCCCGCTCTGAGGGCACCAATCCGGCCAGCACCTCGTCCAGCAGCAAGACTTTGGGGCACATGGCCAAAGCCCGGGCCAACTCGAGCCGCTTCAACATGCCGGCGGGCAGCGAACCGGACCGCCTGTGTGCCCATTCGGCTAGGCCCGTGCGCTCCACCGCCGCCCCGGCCTCGCGGCGAGCCCGCGCGCCTTTCAGGCCAAGGCTCATTGCGGCCGTCTCAACGTTCTCCAGCACCGTCATCGTGTGGAACGGCCGCATCAGTTGAAACGTGCGCACCAGGCCGCGCCGAGCGAGCCGATGCGACGGCCATCCGGTGACATCCTCCCCGCCGAGCAGCACATGGCCCTTGGTGGGAGGGAAGGCGCCCGCCACGCAGTTGAACAAAGTGGTCTTGCCGGCGCCGTTGGCGCCGATAATCCCCACGATCTGGCCCTCATCCACTGCCAAGTCGACTTCCGTCAGAGCATGCAGGCCTTTGAAGGACTTGCTGACAGCCCGCACTTCAAGAATCGCCATTTCGCCTCCCCAACGCGCTCAGAAGACGGGTCGCCAGGCGCCCGCCCATTCGGGCCCCGTTCCCCGAACGCCGTTCCCTGCACGCCTTCCACGAACCCGCTATGCCTTTCGGCAGAGCCATCACCACCAGGATCAGAATCACGGCGTACACAATGATGTCCAGACCCCCGTGGCCGGCCAGCCAAGCCAGCGATTCGGGCGGGTGCCGCAGGAAGCCAGCGACCAGGTCAGACAGGGGCGCCATCACGATGGCCCCGATCACGGGGCCCCAGATGGTGCCGGTGCCCCCCACCACCGCCGTGATGATCGCGTCGTTGGAGACCTGGGCCCCGAACGCGATTTGAGGGTCGATGAACATGTAGTACTGCAGGTAGTAGCCGCCGGCCACCGAGGTGACGGCGGCCGACAGCGCCACCGCCCAAAGCTTGTGCCGCAACACGTTGATGCCGCAGGCGGCCGCGGCCAGCTCGTCGTCCCGAGCCGCTTGGGTGAAGCGACCCGCCCGCGACCGGACGAACGTGATGGTCGCCGCTAGGCACAGGCCCAACAGGCCCAGGCCAACCCAGTAGTACCAGGGAGAGCCTGCGGGGAACTGAAAATGGGCTAGAGAACTACCTTGCCGGACCGGCACGGCGAAACCGACCGTTCGCCGCAGAGGTTCGCTGCCTTGGGTGAACAGCCGCAAGGCCTCCGCGAAGGCGAACGTGGACATGGTGTAATACGCGCCGGTCAGGCGGTAGCGCAGCGCTAGATAGGACATGCCCACGCCGAACAGGGCGGCCAACGCCATCCCGAGCGCCATGCCCAGCCACGGCGCAAGTCCCAGCACAACCACGCAATAGGCGGTGGAATAGGCACCCACGCCGAAATACGCGGCGTGCCCAAAGGAGAACATTCCCCCGAACCCGGCCATGACGTTCCAGCCAACCCCCATGATGGCAAAGATAAGGATGCGGTTGGCGACGGCCAGTTGCGAGCCGCTGACTACGAATGGCGCGGCGGCGGCCACCACCAGGAAAGCCGCTAGCACGGCGAAGTCGCCGAACCGCCAGGTCCGTCGGCCGGACCGCGCGATCGCCTCGCGGCCGGCGGCCCCGGCCAGCCCAAAGGATGCTGGCCCCGGAGCGCCTTGCACGGCGCCGGGCGCGGTCATGCCGAGCTCCCGAACACTCCGCGCGGCCTCAAGAACAGCACCACAATGAAGACCACGAAGACTGCGAGCAGCGGGCTTTGGCTCGGCATGATCAGTCCGGCGAGTTGTTCCGTCAGCCCCACCACCAGCCCTCCCACCAGGGCCCCGGGCACATTGCCCATGCCGCCCAGCACCACCACCACAAAAGCCGTCAGGTTGAACATGGCTCCGGCGGTCGGCTCAATGGTCGTGAAAGGCGAAACCAGGACGGCCGCCGCGCCAGCGGCTGTGGCGCCAAGCGCAAAGGTCACCACATAGATCCCCTTGGTGTTGATCCCGACCAGTCGCGCGCCTTCGGGGTTGGCGGCCACCGCGCGGATCTCGGTTCCCATCCGGGTCCGTTGCAGCAACAACGCGAACACCCCCACCAGCGCCAGAGCGCCCACGAAGGCGTAGACCCGCGACAACTCAATCGTGGCCCCCAGCACCTGGATGCCCCGGTTTCCCGGCAGAGCCACCGCTTTGGGGTTGGGGCCGAAGACCAGCAACAACCCGTTCTCAATCGCCAAGGCCAGCCCAATGGTGACCAGCAGTTGAATCTGGATTGGCGCCCTCATCACCGGGTTCAGCAGCACTGCCTGAACGACTGCCCCGAACAGGAACATGGCCGGCATAACCAACGCGAGGGCCACATACGGATGGATCCCCAGATAGCCGACGCATTGAAGAGTCAGATACAGGCCGAGAGCCACCAGGGCACCGTTGGCGAAGTTGATGATGTGGAGCACCCCGTAGATGAGGGTCAACCCCATCGCCACCAGGGAATAGATGCCGCCGGTGAGGAACCCCGTGACCAGGGCCTGGGTGAGCACAACGGAACTGCCGGAGCTCCACCAAGCCGCCAGCGCCGCCGCCGCGATGGCTCCAATGGTCGCCAGCGCCACTTTCGCGCGCTCCGGCACCGGGCGGAATCGGCGGCCCGGACCGCCCAGACTGCGGCCAGGGCGCGGGCTGGAACCCTTGACAGGGGGTTCCTCCGTCCTGGGAAGCGTTATCGCCATCGCGGTTCCTCCGTTCTCGCTGGGAACGGCTCATTCGCCGCCAACGGACGGGGCCGGGAAGCGGTACGCGACTTCGGCCACGTCTTTCGGGAAGACCTGCCGCACCTGACCGTCTAACACCTGGGTCACCACGGCTCCAGCGTTTGTGTTTTCACCCGCCGGGTCAAAGCTGACGGGACCGGCTGACACGACCAGTGGCTGGTACGAACTGCCCCTTATCGCGTCGCGCAGCGCCGCCGACTCGGTGGAACCCGCTGCCTCGAGCGCGTCCGCCAACAGCATGATCGCGTCATAGGTAAGAACTGCGGAGGTGCGTATGGCCTCGCCGTAGCGCTCCTCGTAAAGCCCGGCCAGTTCGACTGTCGCCGGGTTGGTGGCGTCCCATCTGTAGTTCACGTCGAAGTAGCCCTCTCCGCCGTCCGGGGCGTCCGTAACGAACGTGTCCTGGTCGAACGCACCGTCGGCCACGCCAAAAACCGCCGTAACGTCGGGCTTGACCAGCCCCACCGCCTGGGCCGCCAGCAGGCTGTCGCGGTAGTACCCGGCGACCGCCAACACGTCGGCGTCCGACGCCGCCACCTGCTGAACCTGCGTCGTCAAGTCGCTCACGGCCGCCGCGTCGTAGCCGATCACGGGGTCGACTGCCAGCCCGGCCGCCTCCGCCTCCTCCATGAACCCCTTGTACACGGCCTCTCCGTAATTGCCCATCTCGTACAAGAAGGCAACCTTCCGAACCGGCGTGCCCGAATCCTCGGCCAGTTCGACCAACCGCTGGGCTCCTTGTTTCCCCATCAAGCTCGCGTTGGGCTGCAGCCGGAACGAGTACGTGTAGCCCTGCTCCAAAATCTCGTCGAGCGATGAAACGTCCATCACGAACGGGACGGCGTTGCGCTCCGCGACGGACGCCACGTTGGCGCTGGTGCCGCTTTGGAAAGTGCCGACCAACGCCACCGCGCCGTCTTCGATCAGCCGGGTCGCCTCGCTCTGACCGGTCTCCGGCGAGCCCTGCGTGTCGGCTGACTCCACCTTGAGCTTTGCCCCACCCAGCGATTTGATGCCGCCGGCCGCGTTGACCGCCTCTGCGGCGAGTTGAGCCGCATTGGCCATCTGCTGGCCGTCCGCCGCATTGGCGCCGGTCAACGGGTGAAGCGCCCCGATCACAATTTCGCTCAATCCGCCGTCTCCCTTGGGGCTCTCTCCCGCGGCCTGGTTGACCGCAGACCCTTGGCAGGCGGTAAGCGCCAGGACCAAAGCTGTTGTGCCCACGGCCAGCGCCGCTCTTTGAATCCGGTACACGTCGTCTTCCTCTCCATTGATTCCGCTACGCGGAACGTCCAATTGGTGAACCAGGGTGTCGTCAGACCGATGACGCTATGTCCCGTGCAGATCGAGCGGGTTGCCGCCGCGTTAACGGCGCGTTGCATAATCCTGGCGACCAGACTACTGTTCCGTTCAGCAGAACACAGTTTGGGGAAAGGGGCCCAGATGGAGCGGCTTGACGACTCGTCAGGCACGGTGAGGACCGCCCGAGTCCTGGTGGCGCTAGGCGGCCACGACGCGCCGGTGGGAGTGAGCCAGCTCTCCCGCGAGTTGGAGATCAGCAAGACGGCGGTGCACCGGATCCTGCGGAGTTTGGTGGCGTCAGGTCTCGCCACCGCGGATCCCGCCACGCGCCGCTACGAATTGGGACCGGCCGCCATCGGGCTGGGCCGCCGCGCGGCGGCACACAGCCGGCTGGTGAACGCGACGGCCCCATACCTTGCGCACCTGGGTGCCTTGACCGGCGAGACCACCACCCTGGCCGCCCGCGTTGGGCACCGCCGGGTTTACGTAGACCAAGTGGAGTCCTCCCGGCATATCCGCATCGCGATCGGCATAGGCGAAACGCAGTCGCTCGCCAACGGCGCCAGCGGCCTGTCGATCCTGGCGTTCGTCTCCCCCCTCGACATCGACTTGGTCCTCAGCACGCCGTTACCGCGTTTCACCCCCCGCACCGTGGTAGACCCCGCGGAGATCCGCGCCCGCCTCGAAACGATCCGTCAGCGCGGCTGGGCGCACACCTCGTCAGAGCGGGTGCCGCATTCCAGCTCGATCGCAGCCCCGGTTTTCGATGCCGTCGGCGCGCCCGTCGGGTCAGTCTCCGTGGCCTATCTGGAGTCGCGTTTCCCCGACCAAGAGGCGGCCGAGGTCGCCAAACTAGTGCTGGCCGCCGCCCAAGGCGCTTCGGACCGCCTCCGCGACCAAAACTGAACCAGTCGCTTCCCCGTGCGCGTCTCGGGGATCTTTGGCTCGCGGATCCCGGCAACAAGGCCAAACCCGTCCGGATCAATCTGCGGGACGGTCGTGTCGTCGGGAGCACGGGATGGATTCTCCTGGCCGGACGGCATCGGCGGCTGGGGCGAGCCAAGCGCCTGGAGGGGACGCCGAGGGGTCGCGGGAGACGGCATCGGGCACCTTGGGGAAACTGCCTGAGAACCAAAAGTGCCGGCCCCGGAGCCATCGCGGTGCGCCGCCACATAGCGCACCTTCCCCCTGATGGAACCGGGACCGGCTTTTTCCGTTAGGCCAGCGCAAGACCTGAACGGAAACCTATGA
>JAITFE010000081.1 GCA_031281585.1 Bifidobacteriaceae bacterium
CCGCCACATCCCACTCGGCGCCCAAGTCGATCACAACCCACTGATTCGTCGCCTGATTGTTCGCCGTATTCCAATACGAGCTAGAGCTATACGCGTTCAACACATTCGCGGCCGCGTAACCCGAAGAAGTCGAATACACACTCGACGCCGCCACCACCAAACCCCCAACGCGGTCCCACGCCACATCAACAAGACCAGTCGAAGCCTCCGAGGAGAACCGAGCTTCCAATCCAGAACCACCCGTGGGCGCACCCGCCGCCGTGAACAGCGACCAGGCGGCCCATTCCGTCGCCCCGTTCGAATCGGCCAATTCCGCCTCAACGTGCTGGATCGGCGCGGCAGCGGACGCAGTCATTTGAAGCTGATTCCCGGTTCCCGCGGCTGCGCCGTTTACGTGCCACGTCACCGTTACGGGCAGGGAATCTGTGTGACCTGGCGTGACGCTGAAAGTGACAACGTCAGCATCGTCGGCTGTGATGGCCGTACCGACCACGGGGTTCGCCGCCGTCACCAACGGGCGGCTCGCGGGCTGCGCGGCCGCGACCACGTGGTAGGCGACCGTTTGACGGCCGGACGCGTCCGTCACCCGCGCCCCGACAGCGTTCGGGCCGAGGTGCGCCAACGCCGCCTGTGCCGTGGCCCCAGTCCCGTCGTCGAAGTCGCCATCCGCGTCCGTGTCCCAGGCGACCGTGTTGCCCGCGTCCGTCGCGGCCGTGACTGCGGCGGTGGAACCCACCGATCCGGTGCTCGGACCGCTTAGGGTCACCGACGGGTAAGCGCTCAAACCGGCGCCGGACAGCCCGGCCTCCAAGTCGGTCACGATCCCGTCAAACAAGGACACCGCATCCCCATAAGCCGACACGAGGCCCGACCCCACGGCCGAAGCCTCCGCGTCCAGGTCCGCCAACGAAACGTACGGGGTCGCCAAGCCCGCTTCGGCAATGACCGCTTGGACGAACTGCTCGCGCTGCGTCTGATTCGCGCCCAAGTCCTCAAGCGCCGCGACCTCCGCAGCCGTCAAAGACCCGCCGGCTTTGAGGCGTTCATGGACTTCGGCCAGGGCCGCCGCCATGTCCGGCTTCATCCATCCACCCAGCGACTGCTCCAGCGCCAGCAGCCGCTGACGCGCTTGGGCCTGGGACTGAAGCCCGGCCACCGCCTGGCGGGCGAAGGCGGAAGCAGCCTTGGCCTGCGCCAACGCCGCCGCCGCGTCCGAGGCCTGCTGCGCGCCCTGATACTTCTCCAAAGCGTGCAGGAACGCCTCCGCCGCCACGCCCTCAGACCATTGAGAGTGATACAGCTCCTCGAAAACTTTCTGCAGTTCGCTGCCCTCGCCGGATCCGAAACCGTCAACCGCGCCCAACGCCACCGGCGCCGTGTAATTCTGATCCGGCGGATCCGCCTCAAGACCCCGGTAGACCCTTGCGTAGAACTGCCCCATATTCGTGGGGATGTCTCTCAAGTTCGCCACACCCGTGAGGTTTGGCAAATGCATGACCGAATGAACGCACACGAAGGCCGCCACGCTGGGCAGCCTGGTGCAGATCGCCGCCTGCACCAGCGCCTGAATGATCGCGTCTGGGCCGTCCGGGAAGTCTGGCAGGCCCGCGTGGCCGTAGAGGATCCAGAACCAACTCCAGGCCGCCGCCCGGTCCTCGTAGTATTCGGCCTGCTCGCCGGCTGCGGCCTTGATGTTGAGGATGGCCTGGGTGCTCTCAATTGAGGGCGGGTTCAGAGGGTTCACGCCCACAACTGTGAACGCTTTGCTCATGATGCTGTCCTCGCCCGCGTTGAACACACCGTCCAGGCAGACGTCCTCGACTATGTCGTAGACCCCGGGGCCAATGTTCCCGCCCGGGGCGGTGTAACCAATCGTCTGGGCCGCGAACCCCTGGCCCAGCAGGTTCGCGGTGACCATGTTCGGGGTGCCCGTCACATCCACCAGAGCGTCGCCGCCGGACACGCTGCCATGCGGGACCACATAGATGTCGGAGACCCTGAAAATCCCGTCGCAGCCGGGGCTGAGCGAGCCGACCAGGATCACGATCTCCTGGTTCGGGCCGTAGGAGCTGAACTCCATCATGAATTGGCCCGCGTCGGCGGAGCTTTGCTGCGCGGGCAGCACCAGCGCCACCAGGCCGAGCGCGACAGCGGTGACGGCCGCGCAGCCTCGGATGAGCCAACGCCGCGCGCGGGACCGCCCCGCCAGAACAGGCGGCTCCAAACCGCCTTCTGCGGGCAGACGATTGTCGGACTTGACAGACTGCGGACGGAAGAAAGAAGGCATGACCGAAGCACCTTTGAAGTCGATCGGGCGGCGCCACCCATTAACCGGGGGCAGCACTGCTGTGGCTGGCAGATTTGGCGCCACGGTATCAGCCACCACCAAGGGCGGTCAACCACGACCAATGAATTCACCTGTCCCAAACCACGGGCTGTCGCCAATCGTGCCAGTTGCGCACCGGTCTGGCTCGGCCACGCTTCCGTTACCGCACGCTGCCGGGTTCGCCTCGCGGGCACCAGAGCGGGCGGCCCGTGCCCAGTCGTTGTCCGATGCCGTCCGCCGCCTCCCGTACAACATCCCCGACCCAGCCAACTGACCTGCCGCCACGGTTCCCAAGACCAGGGCGGACGGCATCGGGCGGCGGGGGATTCGGACGAGGGGTTCGGGTGAGGGCGCCGACGCGGGCGGCCCGTGGCGGGTGGTCAGAACGGCGGCCCGTCGCCGGTTTCGGCTGGGGGCG
>JAITFE010000082.1 GCA_031281585.1 Bifidobacteriaceae bacterium
TCGCGGACAGCCGCAACCGCCGTCGGCTCGGCCGCCCCCAGTTTCTTGAACAGCTTCCCGGTGGACACGGATCGCAGCGCCCTCGCGACCACGACCGAGTCGGCCTCAAGGTCGTTGGCGGCCGTGGCGGCGATGGCGGGTCGGGAGAGTGTGGGCGCCATGGTCGCGGAGATGGGTGCCACGACCACAAGGTCATACGGAGATCCGCTGTGCTGGCCGTGCGCGGACAGAATCAGCGCGGGACGCGTCTTGGTCGGCTCGCCGGCGCGCCCGGCCCCGAACGCGGTCAGCCAGATCTCGCCCAGTCTTGGTTCCGCGGGGCCGGGCTGCGCAGCCGGGTCACTCGACGGCATCGTCCAAAGTCCCCACCCACAGCTTGTACTCCTCGGCTGCGGGGGGTGCGAGCGCGCCGTCCGCCGCCTCCTGGCGGGCCGTGACGCGGAGACTTCGCAGGTGCGCCGCGCCTTGTTGGGAAGGTCCAGGCCACCCCGGTCGGGCGGTGCTGGCGACGGGGGCGCGGGGGACGGGCAAGACGGTTCTGCTGAACGCGCTCGAAGACGTGGCGCGGGAAGTCGGTTGGGTGATCGTGTCTGAAACGGCACGGCGTGGGCTGGTCAGGGAATTGGTGGCGACCACCCTGCCTGCGCTGGCGTCGCGCCAGGGCGTGACGGGCGAGTCGAACCGCGCGACCGCCGTGGCGGCCAGCGCGATGGGCTTCGGCGGCCCGGTCAGCCGCCAGCTCAACGGGCCCGCACCCGTCGAACCGTCTCTCCGGTCTCAGCTGACCGAACTCGCCTCGGCGTTGTCCCGGCGCGGGAGCGGGGTCTTCCTCACCCTTGACGAGGTCCACCGGGCGGAGCGGCAAGACGTGGCCGAGTTCTTCCAAGCCATTCAGCACGCCTTTCGGGAGGGCTTGCCGGTGGCGGTCGCGGCCGCCGACCTGCCCGCCGCGGTCAACGCCATATTGCACGATGACGTGCTCGCCTTTCTGCGCCGCGCCCGCCTTTGGAAACTCGGCCGGGTTCCAGACGCGCTGGTGGCGAGCGCCCCTGGCGAGCCGATTGCCTTGGCTGGGCGATCCATCTCGCGCGAGGCGCTGGACTTGGCCGTGCGCGCGGTCCGGGGCTATCCGTTCCTTATCCAAGTGGTCGGCTGCGAACTGTGGGCAGAAGCCCCGGCAGCGTTCAGATTGACCTGGCGCGGGTCAAGTCCGCCTTGCCGCGGGCGGTCGAATTCGCGAACCAATTGGTCCACGAACCCACTCTGGCCGACCTGTCGGCCGGTGACCGCGCCTTCTTGCGGGCGATGGCCGAGTTGGGGGATTCCGATGTGCCGGTGGCGCAAATCGGCGCCCGGGCGGGGCTCGGTTTCGTGCTACCGCGCCCGCCTGACCGCGGCCGAGGCGGTGGAACCCTCAGGGCGCGGCCGGCTGAGCTTCACCCTGCCGCTGCTCGGGGAAATATCTCCGATCCCCGGGGGCGCGTTGAAAAACGACGGCGATCGCGGCGGGGGATCAGAAGCCGCGCGGCGAATTGGACAGCAGTTCCCAGCCGTATAGGTACATGACGCCTTCTTGGACATATGAGTAGGTTAGGTAAAATCCGAAGTATGGCGGTTCGGTCCGTCCCGGATAACCTTCGGGAACCGTGAAATTGAAACCCCGCCCTTCCCAGTTCCGGTAGTCCGGGTTGTAGGAGAGGACGTCGCAACTGATGACCCGGTCGTCGGCTCCGTCTGGCACGATTTCCGGAAATATCTCGCAATCGATCACCGCATAGTCCTTTCCGTCGACCTGGGCGATCCGTCCGATGCAGCCAGCCTTGTCCGGAGCGACCGGAGCCGGGCTCGGTTCGGCGGTGGACGGACCGGGTGCGGTAGTCGAGCCGCCGCTCGAGCAACCGGTGGGAAGCAGAACCGCCAGGGCGAAGGCCAGGACGAGGGCGTGACGCCTTGGGGGGAAACGGGTCAGAGGCATGAGTGGCAACTCTACCAACGGGCTCGAGCCGGTGCGCGGGTCAGCCCCAGCCGAGTTCGTGGATGCGGTCTTCTTCGATTCCGAAGTAGTGGGCCACCTCGTGGATGACGGTTGTGGCGACCTCGTCGGCCACGTCCTCCTTGGTCTCGCTGATCGCCAAGGTGGGAAGCCGGAAGATGGTGATGCGGTCCGGCAATTCGCCGATGCCGCCGTCGCCGTACCGTTCGGTCAGCGGGGTCCCGTCGTAAAGGCCCAGGAGGTCTTGGGGTTGGTCCGGCGGGGGGTGATCCTCGACCAAGACCACGACGTTCTTGATCAGCGCGGCGAACTCCTCGGGGATTGCGTCAAGGGCCTCGCCGACGCATTCCTCGAACTCTTCAGGCGTCATCTCCACCATCAGTGGATCATCCCACGCTTGACCGCGCCGGACGGCACTGGCGGCTTCGGGCGCGCGGGGCGAGCCTCACGTCTGGGTGTCAGGGGCGGACCCTAGACTGCTAGGCGTGTCAGTCAAGGCTCCCGAATACTCTGCGCACCACCTGCAAGTCCTCGAAGGGCTGGAGGCGGTGCGCAAACGGCCCGGCATGTACATCGGGTCCACCGACGCGCGCGGCTTGATGCACTGCGCGTGGGAAATCATCGACAACTCGGTTGACGAGGCGCTGGCCGGCTTCTGCGACGCGATCGACGTGACGCTGTTCCCGGACGGGTCGGTCGAGGTGCAGGACAACGGCCGGGGCATCCCCGTGGACATCGAGCCGAAGACAGGGCTGAGCGGCGTGGAGGTGGTGTTCACCAAGCTGCACTCGGGCGCGAAGTTCGGCGGGGCCGGGTCGGGGTATGGCGCCGCCGGCGGCCTGCACGGCGTGGGCGCGTCGGTGGTCAACGCGCTGTCCGCCCGGTTGGACGCGGAGGTCGCGCGCGGCGGGAAGCTGCACGTCATGCGTTTCCACCGGGGTGAGCCCGGTGTGTACGATGACGCTCGCGGACTCGGCCCGGACGTTCCGTTCACGCCGTTCACCGACGCCTCCCTGTTGGAGGTGGGCGGGCGCGTCCGCAAAGGGGTCACCGGCACCAGGGTGCGCTTTTGGCCTGACCCGCAGATTTTCCCCGAACCCGGGGCTTTCTCGCTGGAGGCGCTGGGCGACCGCGCCCGGCAGACGTCCTTCCTGGTGCCCGGGCTCAAGCTGACGGTGCGGGACTGGCGGGGCGCGGAGCCGGTCGAGGAGGTCTTCCAGCACGCGGGCGGCTTGACCGATTACGTCGAGTATCTGGCCCCCGACCAGCCCATCCAGTCGGTTTGGCGGATCAAAGGGGAGGACACGTTTGTTGAGACGGTCCAGGCGCTGGATGAGGATGGACACCTGCGGCCCACCGAAGTCGAGCGCACCTGCGAGGTCGAGGTCGCTCTGCGCTGGGGGACGGGCTACGACCCGACCGTCAAATCGTTCGTCAACATCATCGCCACGCCGAAAGGCGGGACCCACCTGCAAGGGTTCGAACAAGGCCTGCTCAAGGCGATCCGGGCGCAGGTGGAGGCCAATTCGCGGCGGCTCAAGACCGGCGGGAAGACCGGCGGGGCCGAGCGGGTGGAGAAAGACGACGTGCTGGCCGGCTTGACGGCCGTGCTCGCGGTCCGCCTCGCCGAACCCCAATTCGAGGGCCAGACCAAGGAGGTTTTGGGTACGGGGCCGGTGCGCGGCATCGTCGCCAAAATAGTCGCCAAAGGCCTGACGAAACGGCTGACCTCGACCAAACGGGACGAGAAGGCGGAGTCCTTCCTGGCGCTGGAGAAGATCGTCGCGGAAATGCGGGCGCGGGTGGCGGCGCGGACCCACAAGGAGATCTCGCGGCGGAAGAACGCGCTGGAGACCTCCTCGCTGCCGGCCAAGCTGGCGGACTGCCGCAGTTCGGACGTGGAGCGGTCGGAACTGTTCATTGTGGAGGGGGACTCGGCGCTCGGCACCGCCAAACTGGCGCGGCAATCCGACTTCCAGGCGCTGCTGCCCATCCGGGGCAAGATCCTGAACACGCAAAAGGCCTCCATCACGGACATGCTGAAGAACGCCGAATGCGCGGCGATCATCCAGGTGATCGGGGCGGGCTCCGGGCGCACCTTCGACCTGGAGCAATCCCGCTACGGCAAGGTGATCCTGATGACGGACGCGGACGTGGACGGCGCGCACATCCGGACCTTGCTGTTGACGCTGTTCTTCAGGTACATGCGGCCCCTGGTCGAGGCGGGGCGGGTGTTCGCGGCCGTGCCGCCGCTCCACCGGGTGCTGGTCTCAGGCGGACGGGGCTCCTCCGGCGGCCCCGAGGCGGTCTACACCTACTCGGAACGGGAACTGAACGCGCTGCTGGCGAAACTGGAACGACAGGGGCGCAAGTACTCCCAGCCCGTACAGCGCTACAAGGGCCTGGGGGAGATGGACGCCGACCAGCTGGCGCAGACCACCATGGATCCGCGCGGGAGGACGCTGCGGCGGGTCACCATGACGGACGCGGCGGCCGCCGAGCAGACGTTCGAGTTGCTGATGGGCACCGAAGTGGGGCCCCGGCGCGACTTCCTGATCGAGGGCGCCGCCGGTTTGGACCGCGAGTTGATCGACGCCTGAGCATCCGGGCACCGCCCATGGCGTAAACCCCGTGTTCGGTTCGCCAAGCGCGTTTCGCGATCGCTAAGGTTGGGGCGTGGAAATCCCACCCCACCACCCGTCAGGCATCCCAATCGCCGAGCGGGTGCGCGCGCCCCTCGACGTGTCCACCCCCTCGCCGCGCCATCAATTGCTGTGGCGCCCCCTGCGGCCGTCCGACGAGGCACAACTGGTTCCGCTGATGAACTCGCAGGAAGAGACCGTCGAAGCGGCCGTCGACCAGCGGGTGCCGACCCTGGTGGCGTTGGCCCACATGACCCAGGGGGCGAGCATCGCCACTCTGGGCGGGTTCGACCGGGCGGGCGTGCTTCGGACCGCCGGTTTCCTCCACCTGTGGCCGGAGACGAACGTGCTGGTGGCGCACGGCGTGGTCGACCCGACTTGGTCGGGCAGGGGGATCGGCGGATCGCTGATGGCCTGGCAAGAGGGACGCGGCCGCCAGATCCTGGCGGGCCTGCCCGGCGACGGGCCGGCCCGGATGATCGCGTATGTGGCGGAATCGGCCGCGAACCGGCGCCGCCTGCTGATGGCCGCCGGCTTCTCGCCTTTGCGGTCGGTCTACCGGATGCGGCGGGACTTGGAGGCGCCCATCCCGTGTTCGGACATGCCCGCCGGCCTTAGGCTGCGGCCGTTGGAGAAGATCGACCCCGAATTGGTCCGCCAAACCCACAACAACGCGACCAGGAACGCGTGGGCGCCGGGCCCGATCTACCCGGAACTGTGGGAGCGGCGCTGGCAGGAGTACTTGCCGGAGCTCAGCTGCATCGCCTTCGACCCGGCCGAGGAGAGGGTCGCGGGTTACGTGCTGGCCATGATCGAGCGCCCGGCCTCAAAGATGGCCCCGCGCTCCCAGGCCACCATCCACCGGTTCGCGGTGGCGCCGGGGTACCGCCAACGCGGGATTGGGCGCGCGCTGCTGGGCCGGGCGCTGCTCCAGTTCGCCGACGAGGGCCGCCGCTTCGCCACCGTCACCGTCGACCCGGCCATGTCCCATTGCGGCCTGGCCATGCTGGAGGACTTCGGCTTCACCCCGGCGGGCCGGACCATTGTTTACGGCCTAGACCTGTGATCAGGACAGCCACTGCCGGACCTGGTCGGCGCAGTGGTCGGGACGTTCGTTTATGTCCTGCCACGTGAAGCGGAGCACCCTGTAGCCAGCGGCGATGAGTCGGTTTTGGCGCTCGCGGTCGCGCTGGAACGCGTCTTTGGAGCCGTGGGCGGACCAGCCGTCTACCTCGACCACCAGCTTGATTTCCGCGAAGAGGATGTCGGCGCGGGCGAACGACCCGTCTGGCAACCTGACCCTGGCGTTGGCGCTCCAACCGGTGATTCCAGCCCGGGTCAAGATCGCCTGGAACCGCAACTCGCCCACCGACCCGGCGCCGCTCCTGATCAATTCGCCGTACCCAATCAACCGGCGGTGGTTGCGCCGGCCCGCGTGGGCCGCGATTAGCTCCCCGAAAGTGTCGGGGTGGATAGCGTCATGCGCAAGAGCCCAGGCGTACAACCTGTCAGCGGAGTCCTGAGGCAGCCACGCGAGCGCGTCCATCAGCGCGGGAGCAGACTCCTGCACGGCCAACCCGCGGTGGGTGGACCAATCGGTTGGCGCCAAAGCGATGCGGCGCACTATGACCCGCGCAAGTCGGAGTCTCCCGCCCGGGCGCGCCACTGTCACGAACCCGAGCTGCGGCGCCGGCGCCTGGGGATGCCGCAGCTTGAACGCGGTCGGCCCCCACAGGACGGCGCCCGGCGCGGACAGGGTTACCGCCCACGCGGCTTGTTCAAGGCCGATTGGCTGTCCGTTGATCACGTAGCCTCGGCCGGCCACCGACGTCCACGCTCCCGTCTTGATTGATTTGGTGGCGCGGTCGCTGCTGATGCCGCAGGACAGCGCCTGGTTCCTGGTGAACACCCCGGCCTGCGTCTTTCTGATCCAGGCGAATCGATCTTGATCCATAGGCCGATTGTTCTAGGCCCGGCCGCCCCTGGCTTGGCTGAAACCGTCGCCCTGTGGATGACCAGACAAAAGACGACATTCGGCGGCGACTGGAAGATTCCATCTGGCTTGGGGCGGCGAGTGTAGATCCCTGTCTGGACTGGGCGCGCGAATGTACCATTTCATCTGCTCCGGTTCGCGCGCCAAGCTCGTGACCAGGGAAGACGGGAATTGCCCAAAGATAGGGACCTACATTCGGCGGTCCGCGCCAGATGGGAACTTACACTCGGCGGGT
>JAITFE010000083.1 GCA_031281585.1 Bifidobacteriaceae bacterium
CATCGTTCGACTTGCATGTGTTAAGCACGCCGCCAGCGTTCGTCCTGAGCCAGGATCAAACTCTCCATCAAAAAACAGAAAACAAAACCCCGACCAAACAAAAAATGTCCAACCGGTCCCAAAAACAAACCGGCGTCAACACAATCCACAAACACGCTATTGAGATAACAAACAACAAACCCGCCCCGACCTTCGCGGCAGACAGCTCTAGCCGCTGTTGGAGTCAGATTTGGCCCGCCGACAGGCGGCGAACCTGGACTACATTACACACTCCTCCCGAGGCGGTCAAATCAGGCTTGCGGTCCGCCCACCAGACGCGAAACCGCAGGTCACAGGCCCTCTGGCGGGCCTCGCGACCCGCCTTCAGACCCGACCGCGAGGGACCCCGGCTCAGGGCAGCTTCAACACCAGGTGGCGGTCTCCGTAGGAGGCGTCCACCCGGCCGACCGGGGGCCAGTATTTTCCGCCCGCAGTTCCCGCCGGATAGGCGCCCAGGGACCTGGGGTATGGCTCGGCCCAGGCCTCGTCCAGCAAAGCCGAGGCGGTGTGCGGGGCGTTCCGCAGGGGCGAGCGCTCCGCCGGCCATTCCCCGTCCGCAATTCGGCCGGCCTCCGCCGCGATAGCCGCCATCGCGTCGCAGAAGCGGTCCAACTCCGCCAGCGTCTCCGATTCGGTGGGCTCCACCATCAGCGTGCCCGCCACCGGGAAGGACATGGTGGGGGCGTGGAAGCCGAAATCCATCAGCCGCTTCGCCACGTCATCCACCGTCGCACCCGTGCGGCGGGTGAACTCGCGCAGATCGAGCAGGCATTCGTGCGCCACATACCCGCCGGGGCCGCGATACAGCACCGGGAAGGCCCCCTCAAGGCGTTGGGCCACATAGTTGGCCGCCAGGACCGCGCCGTCGGTGGCCGCCACCAGCCCGCGCGCGCCCATCAACTGGATGTACGCCCAAGAAATGGAGAGCACCAGGGCCGAACCGAAAGGCGCGGCCGAGACGGCACCGCTTTTCGAGGGTAGACCGCCGAACGGGTGGCCCGGCAGGTAGGGGGCCAAGTGCCGCCGCGCCGCCACCGGCCCCACGCCCGGCCCGCCGCCGCCGTGCGGGATGGCGAACGTCTTGTGGAGGTTTAGATGGGACACGTCCCCGCCGAAATGCCCCGCCTTCGCCCAGCCCACCAGTGCGTTGAAATTGGCGCCGTCAATGTAGACCTGCGCGCCCGCCTCATGCGCCGCCGCGCACAAGTCCCGCACCCCCGCCTCGTAGACCCCGTGCGTGGACGGGTAGGTCAGCATCAAAGCGCCGACCTTGCCCGCATGCTCCGCCAGTTTGGCGCGCAAGTCCGCCAGCGACACGTTCCCGCCGGGGTCCACGCCCACCGGCACCACCTGGTAGCCGGCCAGCGCCGCCGACGCGGCGTTGGTGCCGTGGGCGCTGGTGGGGATCAGGCAGACCGTCCGCTCCGGGTCGCCCCGGTCCAGGTGGTAGCGCCGGATCGCCAAGAGGCCGGCCAGTTCGCCTTGCGAGCCCGCATTGGGTTGGAGCGACAGCGCCTCATAGCCCGTGAGTTCGAGCAGCGCCGCGCCCAACTCGGCCATTAGCTGGACCGACCCGGCCGCGTCCCCCAAAGGCTGGAAGGGATGCAGGTCCGCGAACTCGGGCCAGGTCAGTCCCGCCAACTCGGTCGCGGCGTTGAGTTTCATGGTGCAGGACCCGAGCGGGATCATCCCCCGGTCCATCGCGTAATCCTTGTCCGCCAGCGACTTCAGGTACCGCGTCAGCCCCAGTTCGGTGCGGTGCCCGTGAAAGACCTCCTGCGTCATGAACTCTCCGCGCCGGTCCAGTCCGCCGAAATCGGGCGGCGCCCCGGCATCCCCGCCGCCAGGCCCCACGGCGGAGGGATCTCCCCCGAACGCCTCGACGACACAGTCCAAATCCTGAGGCGTGGTGGCCTCGTCGGTCGAAAGATAAACCGTGTCCGCGTCGTGAAGCCACAGCTTCAGGCCCGCCTTGTCGGCCGCCTGGACAACCTGCCGGGCGCGGCCCGGAACCACAACCGCCAGCGTGTCGAACAAGGGGCCGGACCGCACTTCCACGCCGACGATGCCGTCCAGCCGCTCGCGCAGCGCCCTCGCCTGGGCGTTCACCCGGCTCGCGATTCGGCGCAGCCCGTCCGGGCCGTGCCAGACCGCGTACGCGGCGGCCATCACCGCGAGGAGCACCTGCGCGGTGCAGACATTGGACGTGGCTTTGTCGCGGCGGATGTGCTGTTCGCGGGTGACCAGGGCGAGGCGCAGGGCCGGGTCGCCGTGGGAGTCGCGCGTCAGCCCGACCAGACGGCCCGGCAGTTGGCGGACCAAGTCCTCGCGGACGGACAGGTAGGCGGCGTGCGGGCCGCCGAAGCCCATGGGCACGCCGAAACGCTGGGTCGAGCCGACGGCGATGTCCGCGCCCGCCTCGCCCGGCGGTTGGACCAGGGCCAGCATCAACGGGTCGGCTCCCACCGCGAGCAGCGCCCCCGCCTCGTGGGCCAAGGCCGCCGGCCCCGCCAGGTCGATCAGGCGGCCGGAGGCGCCCTGGTACTGGACGTACAGTCCGGCGGCGCCTTCCAGCGCCGCCGCGTCGGGCGCCTCCGGGTCGAAGTCAACCAGTTCGATCCCAAGCGGCTCCGCCCTGGTCTCAAGGACGGCCCGGACCTGGGGAAACACATCCACGTCCACCGCGAAGCGACGCTTTGCCCCGCGCGCCGCCCGGTGGCAGAGGGTCATCGCCTCGGCCGCGGCCGTGGCCTCGTCCAACAGGGAGGCGTTCGCCACCGGCAAACCCGTCAGCTCCGCGATCATGGTCTGAAAGACGAAGAGCGCCTCTAACCGACCCTGCGAGATCTCCGGCTGGTACGGAGTGTAAGCCGTGTACCAGGACGGGTTCTCCATGATCAAGCGGCGGATCACCGAAGGCGTGACCGTGCGGTAATAGCCCAGCCCGATCATCGAACGGCCGGGGTTGTTCAGGGCGGCCAACTCCGCCAACCGCTCGAGGACCTCGGCCTCCGACTTGGGCGCCGGCAAGTCCGGCGGATCGGCCCTGAGGTCGCCGGGCAGCGCCCGGTCCATGATGCGCTCGGCGGGGTCCAAACCCAAAGCGCGGCGGATGGCGGCGCCTGCGGCGGTGGCGACGGCATCGGCGGCAATGGCGGCGTCAGCCGGGGCGAAGCCAAGGTGGCGCTGAGCGAACTCCTCCGCCACTAGTGGGCGTCCTCAACCGTCAACGGGGCGTAGGCGTCGCAGTCCAGAAGGTCGCCCTGGGCGGTCGGGGCGACTTCGAACAGCCAACCTTCGCCGTAGGGGTCCTCGTTCACCAGCTCGGGGGCGCTCAGGACGGCCTCGTTGACGGCTGTGACCTGGCCGGACACCGGGGCGAACAGCGGCGAGACGGACTTGGTCGACTCGATCTCGCCGCATTCCGCGCCCGCCGAAACCGGATCGCCCACTGCGGGCAGGCTCAGGAACACCACGTCACCCAGCGACTGGGCGGCGAATTCGGTCACGCCCACGCGGGCCGTGGGGCCGCCGGGGTCGCGGACCCATTCGTGGTCGGCGGTGAAAAACAGGTCGGCGGGGATCGTCATGGTTGGCTCCTTGGTGTGCTGCGGGTAGTCGGTGGGTTTGCGCGCTTGGGACCCGTGGCGGCGCTGCCGCCACCAACCCCTGCCGCGTTTCTGGTATAGAACGGGAGGCTCGTCACCTCGTAAGGCGCGAGCTGGCCCCGGACGTCGATCTGGACCGGCGTGCCGGGAGCCGGCTCCGCTCCCTCGATGAAGGCTAGCGCGATTGGGCGGCCAAGGGTGGGCGACAACGCCCCCGACGTGACCCGTCCCCGGACCTGGCCGTCGATCAGGACTTGGTAGCCGGCCCTGGCCGCGCGGCGGCCCTCGCCCGCCAAACCGACCAGATGCTTGGTGGCCTGCCTTTGGCGAAGGGCCGCTTTGCCGACGTAGTCGCCCTGTTTGTCCCGCACGAACGCCCCCTGGCCGCCCTCAATCGGCGTGGTCTGGCGGTCCAGTTCGTGGCCGTACAAAGGCATGCCCGCCTCCAGGCGCAACGTGTCACGGGCCGCCAGGCCCGCTCTGACCAGGCCGAACGGTTCGCCCGCCCGGAGCAGTTCGTCCCACAGTTGGCGGGCCGCGCCCTGGCTGATAGAGATTTCGAAGCCGTTCTCGCCGGTGTAACCGGTGCGGGCCAGCACGACCTCGTGGCCGTTGAAAGTGGTCTCGGCCGCCCGGTAATAACCCAAATCGTTTGCCGCTTCGAAGCCCGCCGCCCTGAGGATTTCAAGGGCCTTGGGCCCCTGCACGGCGATCAGGGCCCTGTCCAGGGTGAAGTCGGTCAGCGTGGCTTCAAAACCGCGCAGCCTGGCCGCCAGCGCGTCCACCACCGGCTCGCGGTTGGAGGCGTTGGCGACCACGAAGAACCGGCCGCCGGCCAGCCGATAAACGATCAAATCGTCGATCACGCCGCCGTCCTGGGCCAAGATCATTGAGTACGAGGCCCGGCCCAGCGGCATTTGGGAATGGCCGCCCATCAGGGCGTAGTCAAGCGCCTCGCCCGCCTGCGGCCCGGCCACCTCCAGCTGGGCCATGTGCGACAGGTCGAACAGCCCCGCGGCCTGGCGGACGGCCTGGTGTTCCGCCAACTCCGAGCCGAAGCGGAGCGGCAGCTCCCAACCCCCGAACTCGGTGAACTTGGCGCCGGCCGCGCGGTGCTCCGGATCTAGCGGTGACTTTCTCGGTTCGCTTGACACCTGACAAAGGTATCAACGCCGCGCGGCCTTCCCGGCGCCGCCCCGCTCCGGACTCGCCGCCGGGCGGCGGTCAGGCGACTCGTTCGGCCACCGCCAGGGTCTTGCGGCCCCGCCGCAGCAGGGCGTAGCGGCCGTGGAGGAAGTCCTCCGGTGTCAGCACCGCGTCCGGGTCCGTCACCTTGGCGTTGTTGACGTAGACGCCGCCGGACGCCAGGGTCCGCCGGGCCGCGCCCTTCGACTTTTCCACGCCCGATGCCGCCAACGCGTCCACCACCGTCACCTCGCCATCCGCCGGGGTCACCTTGGCGGTCGGAAGCTCGGCCACGGCGCTCGCCAACGTGTCCGCGTCAAGGTCCTGAAGCGAGCCGGCGCCGAAAAGCGCCCGGGCGGCATGGTCGGCTTGGCGGGCCGCGTGCTCCCCGTGCACCAGAACCGTGACGTCCCAGGCCAGGGCCTTTTGGGCGGCACGGTCCTGCGGGCGTTCGGCCGTCGCAGCCGCCAACTCGTCGATCTCCTCCGGCGAGCGGAACGTGAAGACCTTGAGGTAGCCGGGCGCGTCCGCGTCCGCCTGGCCCAGCCAGAATTGGTGGAACGCGTAGGGCGTGGTCATGGCCGGGTCCAGCCAAACCGTGCCGGACTCCGTTTTGCCGAACTTGGTGCCGTCCGCCTTGGTGATCAGGGGCGTGGTGAAAGCGTGGACGGTTTTCCCGTCCGCCTTGTGGATCAGTTCGACCCCGCCCAGCAGGTTGCCCCACTGGTCGTTGCCGCCGGTCTGCAGCGTGCAACCGTAGCGGCGGCTGAGCTCCAAGAAGTCCATGCCCTGCAGCACCTGGTAGGAGAACTCCGTGAAGGAGATGCCCTGTTCGGAGGCCAGGCGGCGGGCGACCGTCTCCTTCGCCAGCATGGTGGAGAGGCGGAAATGCTGGCCCACGCCGCGCAGGAAGTCGATCGCGCCGAGGCCGGCGGTCCAGTCCAGGTTGTTGACCATGCGGGCTTTGAACGCCCCATCGAAGTCCAACAGCGGAGCGATCTGGCGCCGGATGCGCTCAACCCATCCCGCCACCAAATCGGGGTCGTTGAGCGTGCGCTCGCCAGTCATCTTCGGGTCGCCGATCAGGCCCGTCGCGCCGCCGACCAGCGCCAACGGGTAGTGCCCGGCCTGCTGTATGCGCGCCAGCGTCAGAATCTGGACCAGGTTGCCGATGTGCAGCGACGGCGCCGACGGGTCAAAACCGCAGTAATAGGTGACCGGGCCCGCCTCAAAGTGACGTTTGAGGGCCGCTTGATCGGTCGACTGGGAAATCAGCCCGCGCCAGGCCAGGGCATCGAAGAGGGATTCAGACACGCGCACTATTGTCCCCCATGGCGCCGCCGGCCCCGGTCAGGCCGATCCGAGGGCCGCCGGTCAGCGGCGCTGGGCCCTCGCGGCGCGCAGCGACAATTGGACGGCGGTCACCACCAGGAGGGCCGCGAACATCAGGTTGCCCGCGCGCGGCGGGACGAGGAAGGCCAGGGCGCTCCCGCCGAACGAGGTCGCGGCCGCCGTCAAACCGGTGGCCAGGGCGGGGCGCCAGGCGACCAGGCCGCTTTTGCGGTTGGTGGCCGAACCGGAGATCGCCGAGGGGATCATCACCGCCAGCGACGTGCCGCGCGCCGCCAGGTCGCCGAATCCGAAGACCGCCATCAGCGCGGGGACCGCGATCACCCCGCCGCCGATGCCGAACAGGCCCGCCGCGAGCCCCATCACCAGCCCCAGCGTGGCCAGCCCCAGCCAAGCCGCCGCGCCCATGGCGCCGGCCTGGGCACGCTGGGGTTGGAAGAACACCATGGCGACGGCGGTGGCGGCGATCAAGGCGACGAACGCCCAGTTCAGCGCCGCCAACTTGACGACCCTGAGGAACCTGGCCCCAGCCCACGCCCCCGCCATGCCGCCCGCCGCGACCACCGCGGCGGGGATGAGCTCAAGATGGCCTCTCACGCCATACGTGGCCGCGCCGACAATCGCGGTCGGGATGATCGCCGCCAACGAAGTGGCCGAGGCGCGGCGTTGGTCCAACCGGCCCAGCCAGATCAGCAACGGCACCATCACGATCCCGCCGCCCAGTCCGAACATGCCGCTGAGCAATCCCCCGATTGCCCCGGCCGCCCCGAACCGCCAAACCGGCGCGGGCGGCGGCTCGTCTGTTCCGGAGGTGCGGCTGGTCACCCGCCGATTCTACGGAACAGGCCGGGCCCAAGGCCGCCCCTGGGCCGCAGGATCACCGGGATGGGGTGGACCCCGCCCAGCTCAGGCGGAGATCGGCGCGGGCGGCGGTTTGCTCACGGGCGAAGTGGGCGGCCGTCGCCCGCTCCCAATCATCAAGCAGCGCGGCCTCCCAGCCGCCGTCGCGCGCGAGGACGCGGGCGTGGCGGGCGGCCAAGGGCGCGTCCATCCAGATGACGACCGGCTCGTGGCGGTCGGCGGCCCGCGGCGCGCAGCCGCAGCCCTCCACGACCAGGCATGGGCCCGCCGGGACGGTCAGCAGCGCGCCGGTCGGCGCGCCGGCCGCCCAATCGTAGGCGTTGAACTGGGCCGGCCGGCCGGCCAGCCACGGGTGCAGAACCAGTCGCTCCAGGCGCTCGAATCCCGTGTCCAGGCCGGACCAGCCCAGATAGAGGTCGTCCAAGTGGACCAGCGGCGCGGCCAGGCCCGCCGCCAGGCCTTCGGCGAATGTGGTCTTGCCGGCCCCGGCGGGGCCGTCCACCAGGATCAGGCGGCGTCCGCCCACCGGCGCAACCCCTCGGCCGCCGCCAGGGCGGCGTTCAACTGTTCCCGCACGGATTCGGGGGCCGTGCCCCCCAGGCCGTTGCGGGCCGCCAGCGAGCCTTCGACCGTCAAGACCTCGCGCACGTCCGGCGTCAGCCTGGGGTCGATCCCCTCCAACTGGTCGACCGTCAACTCCCAGAGCTCCTTGCCCTCGGATTCGGCCACCTTGACGGCGCGCCCCGCCACGGTGTGCGCCTCCCGGAACGGCGTGCCGCGCTTGACCATCCATTCGGCCAGGTCGGTCGCCAACGCGTGGCCGCGCGGCGCTAGCTCCGCCAGGCGGTCCACGTTGAACTCCAGCGTCCCGACCAGCCCCGACATGGCCGGGAGGAGGAGCGAAAGGGTGTCGGCGGCATCGAACACCGGCTCTTTGTCCTCTTGCAGATCCCGGTTGTAGGCGAGCGGCAGCCCCTTCAAAGTGGCCAGCAGCCCGGTCAAGTCCCCAATCAGGCGTCCGGCCTTGCCCCTGGCCAACTCCGCGATGTCCGGGTTCTTCTTCTGCGGCATGATGCTGGACCCGGTGGCGAACGAGTCATGCAGGGTGACGTACCCGAACTCGGCCGTGGACCAGATCACGATCTCCTCGGCCAGGCGCGACAAGTTGACGCCGATCAGCGCCGCGATGAAGGAGAACTCGGCCACCACGTCGCGCGAGGCGGTCGCGTCGATCGAGTTCTCGGTCGGCTCTCCCAGGCCGAGGTGGCGGGCCACCAGCGCGGGGTCAAGGCCCAAGGTCGAACCGGCCAGCGCGCCGGCCCCGTACGGCGAGCGCCTGGCCCGGCGGTCCCATTCCCGCAGCCGTTCGGCGTCCCGCAGCAGCGGCCAGACGTGCGCCAAAAGGTGGTGCGCCAAAAGCACCGGCTGGGCGTGCTGCATGTGGGTGCGCCCCGGCATGGCCGCGCCCGGATGGGCGGCGGCCTGACCCGCCAGCGCGTCCACCACGTCAAGCAAACCGCCGACGATGCCGCGCGCCTGCTCCCGCAGCCACATCCGGATCAGCGTGGCGATTTGGTCGTTCCGCGAACGCCCGGCCCGCAGTTTGCCGCCCAATTCCGGGCCCGCCAACTCCACCAGGCGCCGTTCCAGGGCGGAATGGACGTCCTCGTCCTCGGCGGCGGGCGCGAAGGAGCCCAGGCGCACCTCCTCCGCGAGTTCGTCCAGCGCCACCTTCATGTCGTGGAGTTCCGAATCGGTCAGCAATCCGGCCTGCCTAAGGGCTTCGGCGTGGGCCGCCGACCCGGCGATGTCCACCTCGGCCAAACGCCAGTCGAAGTGGGTCGAACGGGAAAGGGCCACGAGTTCGGGCGAGGGCCCGGCCGCGAACCGGCCGCCCCAAAGCCCAGCGGGTTGGTCTTTGGTCACGCGGCCACGATACCCGCCGCCACCACCTCGCTAGTCCAACGCAGTCCGGCTCTCATGACCAGGGATGTGTATACAACATTGCCGTGGACCTGATTCTTCGACGGCTCTGCCATGATTCCCTGGCGGGTCTACGAGAAAACCGCCACCCGGCACGGGTTGACGTCGACCAGGCCCACCAGGCGCCTGGGAGTATCCGCACAAGACAGTCTCAATTGTCGGGGCGGTCCGCCGTCAGGCGCGCCGCCGAGTCGGCCGCGATAGCCGACTCGATCACCGGCTCGAGGTCCCCGTCCAGCACCTGGTCCAGGTTGTAGGCCTTAAAGCCGGTCCGGTGGTCGGCGATCCGGTTCTCCGGGAAGTTGTAGGTGCGGATGCGCTCCGAGCGGTCCACGGTGCGGACCTGAGAGCGCCGCGCGTCCGCCGCTGCCGCCGCCGCCTCCTCCGCCCGCATGGCCAACAGGCGCGCCCGCAGAATCCTGAGGGCCTGCTCCTTGTTTTGCAGCTGCGACTTTTCGTTTTGGCAGCTAACCACCACGCCGGTGGGCAGGTGGGTGATGCGCACCGCGCTGTCCGTCGTGTTGACGGACTGACCGCCCGGACCGGAGGACCGGAACACGTCCACCCGCAATTCGTTCGGGTCGATCTCCACCTCCGCCGGATCGTCCGCCTCCGGCATGACCAGCACGCCCGCGGCCGAAGTGTGGATGCGGCCCTGCGACTCCGTCACCGGGACGCGCTGAACCCGGTGCACGCCGCCCTCGTATTTCAAGTGCGCCCAAACGCCGTCCTGCGGCTCCGGGTTGCCCCGCGCCTTGATCGCCAGGGACATGTCCTTGACGCCGCCGAGTTCCGTCCCGTTGAGATCCAGCACCTCGACCGTCCAACCCTGACGCTCCGCGTAACGCTGATACATCCTGAACAAGTCGCCGGCGAACAGCGCCGACTCCTCGCCGCCCGCCCCGGCCTTGATCTCCATGATCACGTCGCGGGCGTCGTCCGGGTCGCGTGGCGCGAGCAGCTCCGACAAGCGTTCGGCCGCCGCCTGACGAGCCCCCGCCAAAACGGGGAGCTCCTCGGCGAAGGCCTGGTCGGCATCGGACAACTCGCGGGCGGCCGCCAAGTCCGCGTCCGCCGCCTCCAACTCGCGGAAAGCCCTGACGATCTGCGACACGTGGGCGTAACGCCGACCAACGGACCGGGCCCGGCCCGCCGAAGCGTGCAAAGCCGGGTCCGACAATTGGGCCGTCAAGTCCTCAAACTCCGCGATCAGCGGAGCGACAGCCCCACTCAGGTCAGCCATTGGCCCACCCGCCCAACTACTTCGAGGCTCCGGCCTTCCGCTTGCCGTAGCGCGCCTCGAAGCGGGCGACCCGGCCACCGGTGTCCAGAATCTTCTGCTTGCCGGTGTAGAACGG
Source organism: Bifidobacteriaceae bacterium (assembly GCA_031281585.1). Classification (NCBI taxonomy): domain Bacteria; kingdom Bacillati; phylum Actinomycetota; class Actinomycetes; order Bifidobacteriales; family Bifidobacteriaceae; species Bifidobacteriaceae bacterium. The sequence continues at coordinate 10,385 of JAITFE010000083.1, forward strand.
GTGGCAGGCCGAGCAGACGTCGGCGTTGATGACGCCGGACTTCTTGGTCGAACGGGTTGTGAAAGTGTTGCCGCAGGTGCAGGTCACCGTGGTCTCCACGTACTGCGGGTGAATGTCCTTCTTCATGGGTTGTCTCCTAACGCAAGCGCCGGGTCGCCACCCCCTGTTGGGGCGGCGTGAACCGGCACGCCCAAAGTATTCTGCCAGAACGTTCCGTCCGGCGTGGTTATTCCGGTTTGGCGCGCGATGCCGTCCGGCGCCGCGCGCTTGGTGGCCCGGTCAGTGGAGATCCGGCGTGGTCTTGTTGACCTGCAGCAAGAACTCCGCGTTGGACTGGGTCTTGCGCATCCGCTCCAGCAGCAGTTCAATGCCTTGCTGCTGGTCCAGCGCGCCCAGGACCCGGCGCAGCTTCCAGTTGATCTTCAACTCCTCCGAGCCCATCAGCCACTCCTCGCGGCGGGTGCCGGAGGAATTGGCGTCGATGGCCGGGAAGATGCGCTTCTCCGACAGCCCGCGGGACAGGCGCAACTCCATGTTGCCGGTGCCCTTGAACTCCTCGAAGATGACCTCGTCCATCTTGGAGCCGGTCTCCACCAGCGCGGTCGCCAGAATGGTCAGCGAGCCGCCGCCCTCAATGTTGCGGGCCGCGCCGAAGAACTTCTTCGGCGGGTAGAGCGCGGACGAGTCGACGCCGCCGGACAGGATGCGGCCGGAGGCCGGCGCCGCCAGGTTGTAGGCGCGGCCCAGGCGGGTGATGCCGTCCAGCAAGATGACCACGTCGTGGCCCAGTTCGACCAGGCGCTTGGCCCGTTCGATGGCGAGCTCCGCCACGATGGTGTGATCCGATGGCGGGCGGTCGAAAGTCGAGGAGATGACCTCGCCCTTGACGGAGCGCTCGAAATCGGTCACTTCCTCCGGCCGTTCGTCCACCAGGACCACCATCAGGTGGACCTCCGGGTTGTTGACCGCGATCGCGTTGGCGATGGCCTGCATGATCATGGTCTTGCCCGCCTTGGGGGGCGACACGATCAAGCCGCGCTGGCCCTTGCCGATGGGGCTGATCAAATCGATCACGCGGGTGGTCAAGTTCTCCGGCTGGGTCTCCAGCTTCAAGCGCTCCTGCGGGTACAGGGGCGTCAGGCTGGCGAACTCGGGCCGTTTGCGGGCCTCGTCCGGGCTCATGCCGTTGACCGAGTCGAGCCGGACCAACGCCTTGAACTTCTGTTGACGGCCTTGCGACTCGCCGTCGCGGGGCTGACGCACCGCGCCCACAATCGCGTCGCCCTCGCGCAGAGCCGCCTTGCGGACCTGGCCCAGCGAAACGTAGACGTCGTTGTTGCCCGGCAGGTAGCCGGAGGTGCGCACAAAGGCGTAGTTGTCCATGACGTCCAAGATCCCGGCCACCGGAATGAGCACGTCGTCATCGCGGAGTTCCACCTCTTCGAGCGAGGCGACGTCGCGCTGGCGTTGCTTGCGGTCCCGGTAGCGGTCCCGGCGGCCGCGGCGGCGGCCGGACCGGTCGTCGTCTTCGGCGTAGCTGCGCTGCTGGTTCTGACGGTCGCCGCCCTGGCGATCGTTGTTGCCCTGGCGGTCGTTGTTGCCCTGGCGGTCTCCGCGCTCATGATTGGCCGGAGCCGATTCGGACCTGCGGTCCCGTTCCGACCCGGCGGCCTTGGCTTCAGCCGGGGCGTTCGGAGACCCTCCGGTCGGCGCGCCTGCCGGCGCGCCCGCGCGGCGGCCCCGGCGGCGGCCAGTCGCCTCAAGGTCTGCTTTGACCAGGTTGACAGCCTCCGCCGCGCGGGCGGCCCTGTCGTCACGCGACTGGTCGGGCGGAGCTTTCCGGCCCTGGCCGGGGTCCTGCTCCGGCGGCGCCGGGGCGGTTTCAGGCCGGTTCGGCGCCGCAGATGGCGGCGCCGCGGCAGCGGGCGCTCCCCCAGTCGATGGTTTGGTCCCCGCGCGCGGCGTTCGAGCGGCCGGGGCTGATTGTGTGGCTTTAGAGCCTCCGATGGCGGCGATCAGATCGGCCTTGCGCATCCGAGAGGTACCTTTGATACCCATCGATCCGGCTAAGGACTGCAACTCGGCCAATCTGAGCGAGCCAAGGGGCTTGTCGGTTGTGGTTGTCACTAATGAACCTTTGTCTATTGGATAGCGGATCCGCGGGCACGCACAACTGCGCTGCCAGTTCGGACCCAGGATTAAGCGGCCCGCGCCGTTCAATTCATCGACGGCGGCCTGCACGCTCGCAAAATATGTTAGCACCATTCGCTGGCAAGGTCGGATGACACGCTGCCATTGGACCGCGAAGCGAGCCAGCCGCGCCGGGCGCCCGCGGGGCGGAGCCACAGATTCGGCTCCGTGATAGCTTGATCCGCGTGGTAGAGAGCACCCCCGAACTCCCAGAAAACTTCCCGACCGGCACCAATCCCCCAAGCGCGAACGGCCCGTACGGCGCCGGAGCCTATCCGCCCTTCCCAGACCAGCAGACGTATCCGCCGGCTTATCCGACCGGCCAGCCGCAGGGCTACCCGGCAGGCCAGCCGCAGGGCTACCCGCCGGGCTATCCGCCAGCCCAGCCGCAGGGCTATCCGCCGCCTGGGCCGCAGAGCTACCCGGCCGGGTATCCGCCAGCCCCGCCGCAGGGTTATCCGGCCGGCCGGCCGCAAGGCCCCCCGCAGGGGTACCCGCCCAGTTATTCGCAAGCTCAGCCGCAGGGATATCCGCCGGGGCCGCCTGCGGGGAAGCCCAAGTCCGGGAGCAAAAGGCCCGGCCGCAAGCGAGCCTGGCCAAAGGTTCTGATTGCCGCCGGGGTGGCGGCGGTGCTCGCGACCGGAGGGATTGTCTACCTCAAGGTCTGGCGGCCAAACCCAACCGCCGGCCCGTCCGCTTCGCCCGCAGGCGCCGAGGACCAGCTAATCGACCCCGCCTACCTGGAGGGTCTGCCGTACGACTTCGACGAGCCCAAGGTCATCAAGCCCACCGACGAGTTCGAAATCAAGTTCGACAAGGACGTGGACGTGGACACCTTGGCCGATCAGATCTTCGAGGAGAAGTTCCGGGTCGAGGGCGACCCGTTGCTGGATTCGCGTGGGCCCATGGATTACCGGGGCTTGGTCGAGATCTACCTCGACCCGCAACTGACCACCGTCGCGCGGGCCGACTTCTTCGGCGGACTGTATGGAGACACCCTCAGCCTGTCACCGCTGCCGGTGATCGCCTACCAGGCGAGCACCGCGTTGGGCGACAGCTTCCAGGTGTCCGAAGAGCCGACGTGGCAGGAGTCCGACGTGCTGTGGGTCGCCCAGTATTACGACAAGGCAGGAGCGGAGCTAGACAGGCCGCGAGTCACCCCGTTGATAGTGGACCGCGAAGGCCTTCCCATGGCGAGCCCGGTCGAATCCTTCAACTACAGCCTGGCCGCCAACGGCGGGATCGATTTCTCCTGGGCCCCGGTCGAAGGCGCAGACGGCTACCTGGTGATGGTCCGAAAAGACGGCGTCCGCACGGTGCGGGACGACAAGATGGGCGAACCCAATCCGGAGCCCATGTACACCGTCGCCGCACTGTCCACGACCACCCACGCCAACACCGTGGACGACGCCACGGAGGACAGCGCGCTCTCCGCTTTCGGCCTGGACCAAAACGAGGTCTTTTGGATCGCCCCGATCAGCGAAGACGACATCGCCCAGAACCGCTCGATGGTTGACGGCGAATACGCGGGGATGGTCGACTACACAGACGACTTCGACCTGGCTTACAACGCGAAGCAGATGGTCGGCATTGTCGCCTACGGCAAAGGCGACTCGGTGCTCAGCGTCCCCCGGTGGCAGCGACTGGACGCGCTGTGGAGCCAACTGCCGATGGCGCTCACCTGGCAGGCGTGGCAGGAACACCGCCAGGCCTGCAAGGATCTGCCGACGTTTTCGGAGCAGGCGGTGTGCTTTTCCACTCTGCCCGTGACCATGGCAGACGGCCACACCGCCATGGCGCCCGCCAGGTTCGCTGTGGACACCGCCAGGGTGGAACCCTCGGGCGCAATAGTCGACAGCGTCAAAATCAACTTCGACGCGTTGAGGGTCGAGGTAAAACTGGCCCAGGGCGTGATCACGGACGAGGTCAGTTTCAGGGACCCGCCCGCCGACTGGGAACGGCAACTTCAGGAAGCCGCCGCGCTCGCGGCCCGCGCAGGCCCGCCAGCCGGGCTCGCCGCGAGCTTCTCCTACGCCGAAACGGATTGGGAAGAGCTTCTGAAGAACGCGAAAGAACCCTCTTCCGAGTTGCCGGACGTGCCTTATCCGGTCTCCGGCTCCTCCGACTACGTCAAATTCGTGGCCGCCAATCTGATGGCGGGCAACTTTGTGCTAGACATCACCAAGTTTGACGACGGCCGCGTGGGCACGCCGACCTTCCAAGACGTGGTCGAGGAGGCCGTCGCCCAGAATCCCTACATCATTGGGAACCGGGGCGACGGCCGGGTGGTCAAAGAGGGGAACCGGACGCTTGGATACGCCTACGTTGAGCACGACCCGGACGCCGAAATGCGCCAGGAAAAGCAACAGGCGATCGCCGACCAGGTCGCGGAGGCGATCGACGAGGTCATCACGGACGGCATGTCGGACCGGGACAAGGCCATGGCCCTGAACAAATGGTTGGCGGGCCATGCCAAATACGACTACGACGCGCTGGCGCTCATCGAGGAGACGGATGACCTAGTCGCGAGCTTGGCGTTGTTCGTCGACTACCCCAACAACCAAAACGCCTATGGGGTGCTGGTGGAGGGCAAGGGGGTCTGCGCCAGCTACGCGCAAGGCTACAAGGCGCTCGCCGACGCCGCCGGCCTTCAAGCGGTGGTGGTCACGGGCGTGGTCTTGGACAGCGGCAGCCGTCACGCTTGGAACAAGGTCTTCATGGACGGCAAGTGGCAAGCGGTGGACCCGACCTGGAATGACGACCCGAACGACTCAGGCGAGGAGCTGAGCAAGTACTTCGGGGTCACCGACGATTCCTTGGGACGGACGCTCGACAACGACTGGCTGGTCGACTCGAAGATCGCGGAGCACGCCGCCGTCTAGCGCCGGCGCCTACAACAGGGCGCGCAGGTCGTCGATCACTACAGTGGCCCCGGCCGCGCGCAGCGCTTGGGCGCCGACCCCTCGGTCCACGCCCACCACCAGGCCGAAGGTGCCCGCCCGGCCCGCCTCGACGCCGGAAATGGCGTCCTCCACCACGGCGGCGGCGCCGGCCGGGACGCCAAAGTGACGCGCCGCGTACAAGAAAGTCTCCGGGGAGGGCTTGCCCGCCAGATGCCGGCGGGCCGCCAGAACGCCGTCGACGATCAGGCCGAAACGGCCGGCCAGCCCGGCCGCCTGAAGCACCGGAACCGCGTTCTTCGAAGAAGACACGACCGCAAGCCGTTTGCCCGCCGCCGCGAGCGCGTCCAGCACTTCCACGGTGCCCGGATACGGGTCCACGCCGCCCTCGGCCAGCAGGCGCGCGAATTCGGCGTTCTTGCGGTTGCCGAGCGCGCCGACCGAGCCGTCTCCCGGCGGATCGGAAATCGAGCCGAACGGCAAACGGACGCCCCGCGACTCCAGCACGGAGGCGACGCCCTCGAAGCGCGGCTTGCCGTCGATGTACCGGAAATAGTCGTCATCCGAGTACGGGGCGAAAACGGTACCGTCCCCGTTTTTGGGGTCTTCTAGGAACGGGCCGATCGTGGCCGCCCACGCCCGGCGGTGCAGATCCGCGGTCGGAGTCAGCACGCCGTCCAGGTCGAACAAGAACGCGTCAATCCCAGGCCACAATTCGCGCATGCGCACATTTCCCCTCAACTTGTTAAGCCAGACTTCAGTCGACGCGAGCCACGCTGCCGCCTTGGGCGGCGATCGCCAAACGCTGGAAGCGCCAACCGCTCGGCTCCGGCACCTGGTCCGGGTCGGTCGTCAACACCAACACCGCCGGCCCCGCGCCGGAGATGACCGCCGCGAAGCCCTCCCGGCGCAAGTCCGCCACCAGGTGGGTGGTCGCGGGCATGACCTCCGCCCGGTACGGCTCATGCAACCGGTCCTCAGTCGCGTCGAACAGCAGCGACGGGTCGGACGCCAGCGCGTGCACCAGCAGGGCGGCGCGGGAGACGTTAAACGCCGCGTCCACATGCGGCACCCGCACCGGCAGCGCGGAGCGCGCCACCGCCGTCGCCACCACGCCGTCCGGGATCAGCGCGACCGCCGAAATGGCCGGATCAATCTGCAAGGGTGCCGCTTTTGGCTGCTTCCCCGCCATCCACGCGACCGTGGCGCCCCCGAAGACCGCCGGCGCGGCGTTGTCCGGGTGGCCCTCATAGCCGGCGGTGAACTGGAACACTCGCCCGGCGTTCAAAACGGACGGGTTGGCGATCAGCCCGCGCGCGATCAGCGCCCCCGCCGCGACCGCCGCCGCCGACGAGCCCAACCCCTTGCCCTGCGGAATGCGGTTGAAGCAGTTCAGCTCCAGATTGACGGGCGGCGCGCCCACCGCCTCCAGCGCGCGGTGCGCGGAGCGCAACACCAAATGCGACTCGTCCTCCGGCAACACGCCGGCGCCTTCCCCGTGCACCGTCACATGTGACGGGCCCGCGCCGGCGCGCGCCTCAATCTGGTCCCACAACTCCAGGGCCAGCCCCAGCGAATCGAACCCCGATCCCAGATTTGCGCTGGTGGCGGGCACTTTCACCACCACGTGATCGGCCGCGAAACGCATCGCCGCTATTCCCCTTCGACCCGCAGCACACCCGCCACCTGCTCCACGGCGTCGAGTCCCGCCACCGCCGCCACCGTTTTCTGCAGCGCCCCCTCACGGGCCTGGTGGGTGACCACCGTCAGGTCCGCCAGCCCCCTGCCGTGCGAGCCGGGCGTCTGCCGGACCGCCTCGATCGAGACGTCCTCGCCCGCGATCACCTTGGAAACGGCCGCAAGCACCCCCGGTTGGTCCTTGACCACCAACCGGATTTGGAACCTGGTCAGGGCCTCCGAGACCGGCAAAGCGGGCAGGCGGAGATAGGTCGACTCGCCCGGCCCGCGCGTGCCCGCCACCTTGTGGCGCGCCACGGTCACCAAGTCGCCCACCACCGCCGATGCCGTGGGGCGGCCCCCAGCCCCCCGCCCGTAGAACATCAACTCGCCCGCAGCCTCGGCCTCCACGTAGATGGCGTTGAAAGCGCCCCGCACCGACGCCAGCGGGTGCGAGGCGGGCACCAGCGCGGGATGCACCCGCGCGATCACCCCTTGCGACCCGCGCCGCTCGACAATGGCCAACAGCTTGATGACATGGCCGGTGGCGGCCGCTGCGGCGACGTCGGCGGCGGTGACGCGGGCGATGCCCTCCCGGTAGACGTCATCGGCGGAAATACGGGTGTGGAACGCCAAGGAGGCCAAAATGGCGGCTTTCGAGGCGGCATCGTACCCCTCGACGTCTGCGGTCGGGTCGGCTTCGGCGTAACCCAATTCCTGGGCCTGGCGGACCACGTCGGCCAAGTCCAGACCCTCCGTGGTCATCCGGTCCAAGACGTAGTTGGTGGTCCCGTTGACAATGCCCAGGATCCGGGTGATCGTGTCGCCCGCCAGCGACTCGCGGATCGGCCGCAAGATCGGGATGGCGCCGCCCACCGCGGCCTCGAAGTAGAGGTCCACGCCGGCTTGTTCGGCGGCATCGTAAAGCTCGGGGCCGTGCGAGGCCAACAGGGCCTTGTTCGCCGTCACCACCGAGGCGCCCGACTCGAAAGCCGCCAAAATGGCGGAGCGGGCGGGTTCGATCCCGCCCAGCAACTCGACCACCACGTCGGCCTGGCGGGCCAGGGCGACCGGGTCCTCGGTCAGCAGCGCCGGGTCCAGACCGGCCGCCCCCGGGGGCAGCGGCACGGCCTTCTCCTTGACCGCCACGCCGACCAACTCCAGCGGCGCGCCCACGCGCGAGCGCAGGTCGGGGGCCGAACCGAGGAGCAGCCGAACCACTTCGCTGCCAACGGTGCCGCAGCCGAGCACGGCGATCTTGATGGGACGGAAAGCTTGGCTCACTGGGACTCCTTGCCGGTGCGGGTGAACGGTGTTTGGACCGATGGGATTGTTTGGTGCTAATGCGAGCTTATTACCTGCGCGGGCGCCGCCCGGCGCGGCCTAGGCGTAGAGGTCGCGGGCCAACAGGTCCTCCATTGACTCGCGGCGGACCAACACGGTCAACAGGCCGTCCCGCACGGCGGCGATGGGCGGGCGCGGGATCGCGTTGTAATTGGAGGACATCGAGTGGCAGTAGGCGCCCGTGACCGGGACCGCCAACAGGTCGCCGGCGGCGATGTCGGCCGGCAGGTATTCGTCCTTGACCACTATGTCCCCCGACTCGCAGTGCTTCCCGACCACCCTCGCCAGGCGCGGGGACGCCGTCGAATAGCGGGAGGCCAGCGTGGCGGAATAGTCCGCGCCGTACAGGGCGGTGCGGATGTTGTCGCTCATCCCCCCGTCGACCGACACGTAAAGCCTGGTGAAACCGCCGTCAAGCAAGACGGGTTTGACGGTGCCGACCGTGTACAGCGTGACGCCGGCGGGCGCCGCGATGGCCCGGCCCGGCTCCACCGTCACGTGCGGGGTGGCCACGCCCTCGGCGCGGCACTCGCGTTCCAGGTGGGCAGCCATGTTGGCGGCGATGGTCGCCGGGTCCAGCGGGTCGTGGCCGGTGGTGTAGGCCACGCCGAACCCGCCGCCCAAACCCAATTCGGGGAGGGTCAGGCCGTGCTCCCGTTCGACGCGCGCGGTCAGGCGGGCCATCCGGCCCATGGTCAACTGGAACGCCTCCGTGTCGAAGATCTGCGACCCGATGTGGGTGTGGAAGCCCCTGAAGTTCAGGTTCGGCTGGGCGGCCAGCCTTGCCGCGCCCTCCTCCGCCGAGCCGTCCGCCACCGACAAGCCGAACTTCTGGTCCTCGTGGGAGGTGGCGATGTACTCATGCGTGTGGGCCTCGATCCCGATGGAGCACCGCAGCATCACGTCTGGTTCGTGTCCCTGGGCCGCCGCCAGGCGGGCCACCTGGTCGATCTCCGCCAAAGAGTCGATCACGATCAGGTCGACCCCCACCCCCATGGCGAATTCCAGTTCCGCGTCCGATTTGTTCGAGCCGTGGAAGGTGACCTGCTGGGGGGCTATGCCGCCGCGCAGGACGATGTCCAACTCGCCCCCGGAGCACACGTCCACCGCTAGCCCGTCCTCGGCCAGCCAGCGGGCTATTCCCACTGTGATCAGCGCCTTCGCGGCGTAATGGACGCGCGCGCCGGCGAGGGGGGCGAAGGCCTGGCCGAACGCGTCGGCGAAGCCCTTGGCGCGGGCGCGGAAATCCTCCTCGTCGATCACGTAGGCGGGGGTGCCGACCTGGGCGGCGATCTCCTGGACCGTCAGGCCGCCGATTCGGAGCACGCCGTCCTTGTCTTTGAGGGCGTTTCCCGGCCAGATCGGCTGCAAGAGGGCGTTGACGTCCTGGGGCACCTCCAACCAGGCCGGCGCCCGCCCCTGGGCGTGCAGCGAGCCGGCTTCATGCGTCGACATGGTCACATCCTCTCCGGGGCGGTCACGCCCAGCAGCCCCAGGCCGCTGGCCAAGACCTGGCCGGTCGCGTCATTCAGCCACAGCCTTGTGCGGTGGACGTCCGTGATCGGCTCATCCGCGAACGGGATGACCCGGCGCTGGTCGTACCACTTGTGATACGCGCTGGCGAGCGCCTCCAGGTAGCGAGCCACACGGTGCGGCTCGCGCAACTGGGCGGCCTGCGCCACGACCTCCGGGAACTGGGCCAACTGGCCCAGCAGGACCGCCTCCGATTCGTGGTCCAGGGTTTCCGGGGCGAAGCCGTCCGCCCTGGCGACCCCCGCCTGGGCCGCGTTGCGGCCAACCGAACAGGTCCGCGCGTGGGCGTATTGGACGTAGTAGACGGGGTTCTCATTGGATTGCGACGCCCACAGGCCCAAGTCGATCTCCAACGACGAGTCGATCGACGAGCGCACCAGCGCGTAACGCGCCGCGTCCACCCCCACCGCGTCCGTCAAGTCCTCAAGGGTCACCACCGTGCCCGCCCGCTTCGACATCTTGACCGGCTGGCCGTCCTTGACCAGGAAGACCAGTTGGCCGATCAACACCTCGACCCGGTCCGGGTCGTCCCCCAAGGCCGCCGCCGCCGCTTTCAGCCTGGCGATGTAGCCGTGGTGGTCCGCCCCCAACAGGTAGACCGCCCGGTCCGCCCCGCGGCCCCGCTTGTTCTTGAAATAGGCGATGTCGCCCGCTATGTAGGCCGCCTGGCCGTCCGATTTGATGACCACCCGGTCCTTGTCGTCGCCGTAGTCGCTGGACGCCAGCCACCACGCGCCGTCGCTTTCGTAAAGCCGGCCGTTCTGTTTGAGTTGCCCGATCACGTCCGCGACCTCACCCGAGTCATGCAGCGACTGTTCGTGGAAGTAGACGTCGAAGTCCACGCCGAAACCGTGCAAGGTCCGCTTGATCTCTTCGAACATGGCCTCGACGCCGTCCGCGCGGAAGCCCTCCAACTGCTCCTCGCTTGGCCTGCGCGTGATGTCCGGTTCGTGTTTCACAATCGCCTGGGCGATGTCCTCGATGTACTGGCCGCCATACCCGTCCTCGGGTGTCGGCTCGCCGTGGGCCGCCGCCATCAGGGAACGCGCGAACCGGTCGATCTGCGCGCCGTGGTCGTTGAAGTAGTACTCGCGGACAACCTTGGCGCCCTGGGCCTCCATGACCCTCGCGATCGAATCCCCCACCGCCGCCCAGCGGGCGCCCGCCAAATGCAGGGGGCCGGTCGGATTGGCGGAGACGAACTCCAGGTTGACGGTTTCACCCTTCAGGGCCGCCGCCCGGCCGTACTCGCTCCCCGCCTCCACGATCTCTTTGGCCAGCGCGCCGGCGGCGGCTTTCGCCAAGGTGATGTTTATGAAACCGGGGCCGGCCACGTCGACTGAGGCGACGGCATCGTGCGCGGAAATGTATTTCGCCAAAACGGCGGCGAACTCCCTGGGGGGCAGGCCCGCGCGCTTGGCCAGCTGCAACGCCACATTGGTCGACCAGTCGCCGTGTTCGCGCTGGCGGGGGCGCTCGACCCTGACCTGGTCGGGTAGCGCGGCGGGGTCCAGCGGCAACGCGGCCTGGGCCACGGCTTGCCTCAAGGCCAGGCCCAGGGCCTGGGAAAGCTCTGCGGGAGTCACCGGGCAATGCTACTAGGGCCGCCGGCGTGCCTGGATTGGTGTGTTTGGATTGGAGGGTGTCGGAGCAGCCGCCGGAACGCCGGATCGGACTGATCGACCAGGTCGCCGAGGACATGCGCGAACAGATCGTGTCCGGGGCCTGGCCGGTCGGCACCCGCATACCCACCGAGCCGGAGTTGGCCGCGCTGGCCGGGACCGGGCGCAACACCGTGCGCGAGGCGGTGCAGGCGCTGGTCCACGCCGGGTTGCTGGAACGCCGCCAGGGGTCCGGGACGTACGTGATCTCCGCCTCGGAGCTGCCAACCGTGATGGAGCGGCAATTCGCGTGCGCGTCCCAAAGGGACGTGCTGGAGGTGCGCCAGGCCCTGGAGATCGTGGCGGCCTCGCTGGCGGCGCGGCGGCGGACGCCTGAACAGGTCGAAAACTTGCGCTCGTTGCTTCGCGCCCGTTCTGCGGCGGTGGCTGAGCACGACCTGGATTTGATGGTGGAGACGGACATGCGCCTGCACCGGTTCATCGCGGAGATCGCGGGGAACCCCGTGTTGGCGGAGCTTTACGCCACGGTGTTGGGGGCGGTCGCGGACAACGTGCGCTACAACTTCGAGCGCCTGGGGTCGCGCGGCGACTCCCACTTGGGCCTGGTGGAGGCCATCGCCTCCGGCGACCCGGCGCGGGCCGGCCGGGAGATCGAGGCGTACTTGGCGCAGATGGCGGAGCCGGATTCGGACTGATTTGTGGTTGGCGGACTGCGCTGGCGGCGGGACCCGGATAGAGAATTACGCTCTATGCTTCGGGGCCGACGGAATCTTACATTCGGCGGCCCGTGCCAGATGGAATCCTACGTTCGGCGCCGAATGTCGTTTTTTATCTGGTCCGCGCCGCCGAATGTAAGTTCCTGTCTGGCGCGGGGCGCCGAGAGTAGGTTCTTGTCTTTGAGCAATTCCCGTATTCCCTGGTCGCGGGATTGGAGCTCGGTTCGAGACAGATGAAATCCTACATTCACGCGCTGGGTCCAGATAAGGACGTACACTCGGCGCCCCAGGCCAGATGGAATCCTACATTCGCCGCCGAATGTCGTTCCCTATCTGATCCAGGCCGCCGAATGTGAGTTCCTGTCTGGCGGGGGCCACTCCCCGCGATGGCCGCCCCGCTGCCGAAACGGCGGCCGCGCCGACAACCGCCAAGAACTTCTTCGCTGCCTTTCCCCCGGGCTTATCCGGTCGCGGTCTTGGGGCGTCAACTCACCTGATCGCCGGGCTTTACTCATCGGCGCATGAATGACCTGCCCCAGGCTTGCCGATGTGGACCGGACGGGGCGCTGGTACAGTAGGTGGCCGGCCCAAGCTGGCCGCGCCCTCGTAGCTCAGGGGATAGAGCGTCCGCCTCCGGAGCGGAAGGTCGCAGGTTCGAATCCTGTCGAGGGCACCAGGTCGGCGCTTCGGACGCCGGCGCGAGGCAGTCATGGCGCGGCCCGCCCCTATTCACTGCAGACGGGTGGGTAGTAGTGCCCAGGTTTTGGCGCGCGCGGGCAGTGGGTTGGATAGCGTGACGGCATTGGTCCACAGCCGGGCCGCCCAGCCAAACAAAATAGGGGCCTCAGATGTTCGCAGACAGGTCCGCCAACTGTTCTTTGCGCCGGAGTCTTGCCGGGGTCGCCGCGCTGCCGCTCGCCTTAGCCGGGCCGATGCTCGCCGCCCCGGCCGCCAGCGCCGAGATCGTGTAACCGTCGGCCTGCGATGCCGACGCCGAATGCCCCGAACCCGTCTACACCGTTGTGTCCGACCAGACTTTGGCCGAGCCGCTCGAACTGTCGGCGGACGCCACCTTGGAGGTGAGCCCCGGAGCGACGTTGACGTTGGAACCGGGCGCCCAGATCACCGGCGGTGCCGGGATAGTCAACCAGGGCGCCATCGTTGTCCAAGGCGACTTCGACTTGGCCCAAGACTTGGACAACGAGGGAACCTTGGCGGTCGGCGACGGCGCCAACCTGGTCAAGACCGGGAACCAATTGGAAAACCTCGGACTGATCGAAGTCGGCCCCGCCGGGACCCTGACCCTGCGCGAAACGGGCATCCGTAACACCGGCCAAGTCGTCAACCGGGGAACGGTCAGGTTCGGCGGAGTGTATGACGCCTACTTGGATCACAGCCAACCGACCGAGCGGCGACGATTTTGTGAACGACGGCTCGGTCGACAACCGCGCCGGACACATCTACCTGACGTGGTCGCGCGTCAACGGCCTAGGCTCCTGGCTCGGGGCCGACGAGCACGCCCCGCTGTTCCAAGTCACAGTTTCGGCTGGCCGCCGGACCGCGGACAACGACTTTGTCGCTTTCCCGGAATGCCGCCCCGACCTCACGAACCAGTCTGAACTTGGCGAAGGGGCCTCACACAACCTGGTTGACGGCAAGGCCTCGCTGTTCGCGTACCAAGGGTTCGAGCCTCCTCGCGCGCTGGATGACCCGGATTGCGCAAGTTCGGCACCGCCGACCAGCGCCCCGCCGTCGGAACCCCAATTCGCCCGACACCCCCCGGCTTGAGCCCTCTCAGGCGCGGTCCCCCGCCCAGCCCAAAAGCCTCCCCCAAACGCCAGCATGGTCACCAACGCCCCCCAACACGGTGGCTCTTTTGTTCCGGGATTCGACTATTTGGGTTCTGCCCGCACTATCATCGTGCTTCATGACTCTCAACCCCGGGCCGTTCTCCGGATCGCATCCGCAGATGCCCCCCCCCCCGCTGGATTTAGCCAATTCGGCCAACCTCTGAACCAGCCGTTCCCCCAACAGCCTTACCCGCAACAGCCGTTCCCCCAACAGCCGTTCCCCCAGCAGCCGTTCCCGCAATCGCCCGGTCAATTCCCCGCCCAACCAGGGTTCGCCCCTCCAGGCCCGCCCCTTCCTCCCCCGCCAAGGCGCACGGTGCTAAGGCGCTGGTGGTTTTGGGCCATTGTTGGCGTGGTGGTCGTGGCGGCGGGATACTCCTTCGCCACGGACCCCAGCCCTGACGGGAATTCCGCTGCCAGCCGCAGCACACCCGCGCAGGGCAGCGGAAAGCAAGAGTCGGCCGCGCCCGCCATAGGCGTGCCAGTCGTTGACGACGGCCTCCAGTTCGTTGTCAACTCGGTGGCCTGCAGCACCGAGCCTATGACCGACGACACCTGGGCGCCGCTCGAACCAAACGGCCAGTTCTGCAAAGTCAACGTGTCGGTCACGGCGCTGACAAACATCGGCATGTACCTGGGCGACATCACCATCACAACGGCGCAGGTCAGCGGTGAGATCGAACCGGCCATCGGCGCGATGATGTACGAGGGGACCCTTAACGCAGATTACATCAGCAACGGGCAGACCCTCACGGGCGACGTGGTATTCGACATCGCCGTCGATGATTCTGTCGAGACCGTGGTGCTCAAGAAGACCGCCCTGTCGGACGGCATTTCAGTGCCGACCCGGTGATCGCCGGCGCTGGTCGGCGACCGCCCCAGCGTGAAGTGTCGCGGTGAGCCCGCACCAGCCAGCTAGCCGATAGACGATGATCCCACGTGCGCCAGTTCGGCCGAGACTATCCGTGTCGCCGGGGCGGCCGTCTGGCGCCGCGCGAGCCGCGGCTGCAGCCTGGCGAGAGGTAGCCGGTCAAGTCGCCAGGAATAGGTACCGTCCCCGTTTTGGGTGCCCCTCCCTCAGTTCGCGGCGCGCTGGTGGCCGGCGAAACCGCCGCGTTGGATTGACTGCGCCTCGAATTCGTCCGAGTCCTCCGGACCGCCTTGGCCCATGCCCGGACACGGGGAGGCGTCTTGATCGAACTCCGGCGCCCCGCCGCCGGAACCCCAATTCGCCCGACCGCCCCCCCCCCGGCCCGGCTTGAGCCCTCTCAGGCGCGGTTCCCCGCTCAGCCCAAAACCCTCCCCCAAAAGCCAGTATGGCCACCAACGCCCCCCAACACGGTGGTCAACACGCCCACCCGCTTCTTGGCGCCGGCCAGTCCGGGGGCGTTTCGCACTGGTTGTCCAACCCGGGCCAACCTGATACTTGGGTGCGCGTCGGCTGAGAATCGCCTGTGAGTTTGTTAGGCGGCTACGGTCCGGCCGGCCGCGAGCATCACCCGGCGGTCGCATTGCGCGGCCTCTTGAGGGTAATGAGTGGTGACCAGGACACCCGCGCCGTCTTCGGCGTTGGCCCGCAGGGCTTTCCACAGCCGCGCCCGCGCCAACGGGTCCATGCCGGAACTCGGCTCGTCCAGGATGAGCAGCTCCGGGACGTGCTGAGACGCCGCCAGGTAGGCCAGCAGCCGCCGCACCCCGAGCGGCAGGCGTCCCACGGGTGTCGCGCCCAACTCGGCCGCGAATTCGGCGGCGGCCGGGCTCACCGCCGCGCCGTGAACGCGGGCGGCGAAGAGGAGATTGTCGCGGGCAGAGAGTGACGGGTAAAGGCCCAGGCCTTGGGCGACGTAGCCGAGTCGCCGCCGCGATTCGAGCGTCGGCTTGGCCCCGAACAGCTCGCAGGACCCGCTGGTCGGGACCTCGATCCCCAGAATTATGCGCATCAGCGTGGTCTTGCCCGCGCCGTTGCCGCCCACCAGCCCAACGACTTCGCCCCGGCCGACGCTCAAAGAGACGCCGCTCAGCGCCGTCACGCTCCCGTAGACGCGGGTGACGTTGTCCGCGCGGATTGCGGGTTCGGGGCGCGCCGGGGCCGCCTCGGCCGGTGCGGTCCCGGCGGCACGCGGGCCCGCACGCACGGCGGCCGCCGAAGCGCTGAGGGCGGCGGGCGCCCGGCGCCCAGAGGCGCGCTCTGCGGCAAGCAGCAAGGCGACACTCGCGTTTTCCAGGTCTGGCGCGACGGGGATGAAACCGGTCGGCTGGTCGCTCAGGGGACCCGGCGCCCACAGGTACGTCGCCCGGCCGCGCCGCCATGACCACGGCCCGGCCGCAGAGCCTGTTTCGCCGCCCTTCGGCGCGAGCGCCGAAGCCCCGGCGCCCTCGCCCGCATCCGTGTCGGCAGGCTGGTCACCGCACGGGGCGCCGGTTGGCGCCGAACGCCACAAGCGGCCGGGCATTTGCGCGGTCACCTGGCTCGGCGTGCCGACGGCCA
Source organism: Bifidobacteriaceae bacterium (assembly GCA_031281585.1). NCBI lineage: Bacteria > Bacillati > Actinomycetota > Actinomycetes > Bifidobacteriales > Bifidobacteriaceae > Bifidobacteriaceae bacterium. The sequence goes on from JAITFE010000083.1 coordinate 26,705, forward strand.
GGGTCTTGCCGGCGTCAAGGAGGAAGACCTGGTCGGCGCGCTCGGCCTCGTCGAGGTAGGTGGTCGCCAAGATGACGGTCGCGCCCTCGGCCGCCGCCTGGGCGATCATCTCCCAAAGCTCGCCGCGGCTGGCTTGGTCGACCCCGGTGGTGGGCTCGTCCAACAGCACCAAGCCGGGCCTGTGCAGGGTGGCCAGCGCGAAGCCCAACTTGCGCCGCATGCCGCCGGACAAGCGCGCGGCGACGCGGTCACGGGCGTCCTCCAGCCCGGCGCGTTCCAACAATTCGTCAGCGCGGGCGCGCGCCTGGGCGCCCGGCAAACCGTGAACCCGGCTGACAAACTCGACGTTCTCCCGGACCGAGAGGTTTAGCCAGACGCCGCCGTCCGCGCTTTGGTAGCCGATCTCGCGGCGGTCGGCCGGGGGCGGCAAAGCGGGCGAGAAAGGCGCCAGGCCGGCCAGCGCGCGCAGCAGCGACGATTTGCCGCCGCCGTCGCCGCCGACCAGCGCCGTTATGCGTCCGGGCGGGAACGACCCGCTGAGGCCGTCCACCGCCACAGTGGCTCCGAACCGGACCGAGGCCCCGGCCAGCGTGATCATCAGCGGGCGCCCCCGTGGGTCAACGCGAACCGCATCCGGGCGGTGGCTGCGCCGAACACGACCACAGCCATGCCGACCAGGATCACGGCGGGCGGCCAAAGCGAGCCGAGGGTCGCGTCCCGCAGCATGACGCCCACGGCGATCTCGCGGAACCAGGTCAACGGCAACACGTAGCCGATCCAGCGCACGCCCAGCGGCATCAGATCCAGCGGGAAGATCAGCCCCGACAGCAACACCTGTGGAACCAAGAGCATGATGGCCATTTGGATGGCCTGGGCGGCGTTTTGCGACACCGAGGAGATCAGCACGCCAACGCCCAACGCCGCGAAGCAGAACACCACGGCTGTGGCGCCGTAAAGCCACAGGCTGCCGGTGAACGGCACGCCGAACAGGCCGACCCCGATGCACGTCACCACCACCATGTCCGCGAGAGCCAAGACGAAATACGGCACGATCTTTCCCAGGATGATGACGCTGGGCCGCAGCGGCATGACCGCCAGTTGCTCAAGGGTGCCCGTCTCGCGTTCGCGGACCAGGCCGATGCTGGTGATCAACGTGCCGATGAACATCAACACCATGCCAGTCAGCCCCGGCACTATCACCCAGGAGGTCTTGAGGTCGGGGTTGAACAACACCGCCACCAGCCGGTCCGCGTCGAGGTCCGGCGGGGCGAATTGGGCCGGGTCGAAAGAGGCCAAGGCGCCCCTTTGGGACAGCGCTTGGACCAGTTGTTCTTGGGCCGCCGTCATGCGGTCGCGCGAGTCCTCCGCCGCCAGGCGGGCAAACGTCGCCTGGGCCGCCTGTGCGCTGAACAGGGCCGAGCCGTCCGCGTAGGCCCGCATGCGGTCCGTCAGTGGCGCCGCCGGGTCGGCCTCCGGCAGGGCCACGATCACCACGGCGGCCCGCTGGTCCCGCAGCATGTCACGGGCGGCCAGTTCCAATGAGGCCTGGGTGGCCTGCGCCCCCGAAGGCTCCACCGCCACCACGTCGATCGCCTCGCGCGCGGTCTGATACGCCTCGATGTCCTCGGCGAGGGCCGCCGCCGCCGGGCCGGTCACAACGACGGAGACCCGCTTGACGGAGAAGTTGGCCGCGTAGCCGAAAACGGTCAGCATCACAATCGGCAACACCACCAGCATGGCGAAAGTGCGTTTGTCCCGCGCCAGTTCGCGGAACTCCTTGACGATCAACGCGCGCATTTGTGTAACCTACCATTGTTTCATCACTTGACGAAACCCCGCCCGGCGCCGCTGTTTCCCCACCGGCGGAAATCACGGCGGGTTAGGATCGACGGGGCAAGGCCGCATGAGATTGGAGGCGCCCACCATGAACGGCAGCGATGGCCGCGGGGCTGGCCGCCGGGGGCCACGCCCCACCGAAACCGCCTGGTCCGAGCGGATTCTCCAGGCCGCGCGGGCCCAGTTCGGCGAGCGCGGCTACCAGGCCGCCACCGTGCGCGGGATAGCGCGCGCCGCCGGGGTGGACCCGAAGCTGGTCCACTACTACTTTGGGGCCAAGGAGGAGCTTTTCGACGCCGCGATCACGCAGGCGATCCGCGAGCGCGGGCAAACCCCCATTCTGGAGCACCTGGCCTCCCGCGCCGAAGGCGCCCCAGACGCGGGCGTGGGCGCCCGCTCGGTCAGGGCGATCCTGACCGCGCTGGAAGACGAGCGCCTGGGCCCGGCCTTCCTTGGACTGGTCCGGAACCTTGGCACCCACGAGGAGTCGCGCCGCGTCTTGGTCCGGTTCGTGGCCAACCAGATCATCGGCGCGATCGCGCCGCGCCTGGCCGGCCCGGACTCCGAAGCCCGGATCGCCTTGGCGGGCTCCCATGTGCTGGGAATTGTGATGGCGCGGTACGTGCTCAGGGTTGAGCCTCTGACCAGCCTGTCCGTTAGCCAGATCGCGGAGGCGGCCGGTCCGGCCCTGGACCGCTACCTGTTCGCCGCCGACTTGCCGCTGAGCCCTCCCGCGCCGCCCCGCCCCTGATATAGTCAGAGCGAAGCTATCAACGCGGAGGCGAAAATGACCGAAGCCTACGACCCCAGCCAGTTTCCACCCTTCGCCGTCACCGTGGACCTGGCCGTTTTCACCCTGCGCAGCGGCCGTCTGCACGTGCTGCTCATTGAGCGCGGCGAGGAGCCGTTCCTCGGCCGGTTGGCGCTCCCAGGCGGATTCTTGCGGCCCGACGAGGACGCCGGGCAGGCCGCCCGCCGGGAACTCACGGAGGAGACCGGCCTGGCGCTTGGCTCCCCGTATCACTTGGAACAGCTCCGCACCTATTCGGGCGTCGCCCGCGACCCCCGGATGCGGGTGGTCACCGTCGCCTACGTGGCGTTCGCGCCCGACCTGCCGGACCCGGTCGCCGCCGCCGACGCGCGCGCCGCCCGCTGGGTCGACTTGGCGGAGGCCCAAGCCGCCCACTTGGCGTTCGACCACGGCCAGATCCTGGACGATGCCGTGGAGCGGGTCCGCGCCAAACTCGAGTACACCACGATCGCCACCAGGTTCCTCCCCCGTCAGTTCGCGATCGGCCAGTTGCGGGCCGTCTACCAGGCCGTTTGGGGCGAAGCCGTTGAGCTTCAGAATTTCCGCCGCAAGGTGCTCTCCGTGCCGGGCTTCATCGAGCCCGTCGGCCAGGTCCGCACCGGCGTGCCCGGCCCCCCGGCGCGCCTATACAAGGCCGGCCCGGCCACCGCGATCGACCCTCCGTTCTCGCGCGCACGCGCACCGGAGCCCCGGAAACGGCCGTGACCGGGGTGGCGGGCAGCCCCGCCCACGCCGCGAGGACGGCCCCGGAGAGGGTCCCAGCGGTGGCGGAGATTCTGGCCGCGGCCGAATGGCGCGATCTCGGTCTGCCCCACGACCCCTCGGCGTTGCGGCGCGCCCAGCGCCACGTCCATCCCGACCTGTGCGCCGACCCGTCCGCGGGAGCAGCCTTCGCGCGCCTGCGCGACCTCTACCAGCAACCCGAGTTCCGCCTGCGGGTCGCCGACGGCGCCCGCGAGGAGCCCGGCCGCCTCCGGTGGACCCTCAGGCCCGGCTTCGGGGATTTGGCCTTGGCCGCCGACCAGGCCCACGCCGCCCTGGAACACGCCCGCGAGCGCCGCTTCTTCACGCGCCGCGTGGTCGGGGAAGGCGGTGGGGACGCCCGCGTCATCGAATACCGGACCGCCCCAGCGCACGATGCCGTCCCGCCCGCCCGGCCGTCAGGCGCCGGCACGCCCGGAGTCGGGTCGCCCGGCCGCCCCGGCGACTCGTCCCGGCCCCATCCAACTGACGGCGGGCGAGGCGCCGCCGAGCAATGGTGGTTCTTGGCCGAGTTCGGGCCGTTGGACACTCGCACTTCGATCTGGGTGGCCAGGCGCCTGGCCGCCGCGATCATCCAAGCCGCCCAAGTGGGATGGGCCCACACCGACGTCAATCCGATGACTGTGGTGATCGAACCCGCCCAGCACGGCCTGCGTCTTGACGGCTGGTGGCTCGGCCGGCCGATTGGCGAACGCCTCACGGTTCGCCCGGCCGCTCCCACCCCGCCGCGCTACCTGGGGGGCGCCCCCGCAGACCCGCTGCTCGCCGTGGCGCAAGCCGCCGCCATGCTGGCCGGCGGAGGCGCGACCGGGGACTTGCGCGATCTGTTCGCGCGGAACGCCCTGCGGCCCGAAACGCCGGAGCGGTTCTTCGAGGAGGTGCTGGACTGCTCGCGCCGCCAAGTCGGCGCGGACCGCTGGCACCCGCTGGCCCGCCCGGCCACGCCGCCCATCTGAAGCCCCACAGGGAAAAACCGGGCCCGCGATTGCCACGAATGAACGGGCGGTCGGACCGCAGTTGACAATCCGCGCGGCACTGATATAGTCATAGTGACTCAATAAAGAGTCATCACATTTCTACCAAGGAGGATCATCATGGGAAGCGGATCATGGAGCCACGCGACCTACGCCGCCGCGACCGGGGTCCGGGTCGCCTCCGGAACGGCCTTCGGCTACGACCGCCACGCGCGGGCGACCGGGGTCGCCAAGGCGCACGAGGCGCTGGACCCCACCAAACTGAACGCCGCGGGCAAGAACGTCCGCGAGGCGTTCGACAACCCCGACCACCCGACCTCTCTGCCGATCGTGGTCGGCTTCGACTCGACCGGCTCGATGGGCTCGGTGCCGCGCGTGGTCCAGCACAAACTCGCCACCCTGTTCGCCCTGTTGATCGACAAGGGATACGCCACCGACCCGCAAATAGCCATCGCCACCTACGGTGACGCGACCTGCGACTACGTTCCGCTGCAGATCAGCCAGTTCGAATCCGACAACCGCATTGACGAAAACCTGGACCGGCTCTACCTGGAGGGCGGCGGCGGCGGCAACGACGGCGAGACCAGCCAATTGCTGCTCTACTACCTGGCCCACCACACCGAGACCGACGCTTGGCGCAAGCGGGGCAAGAAAGGCTACGTCTTCCTGATCGCGGACGAGAAGCAAATCCCGATCGCCCCCGGACACGTGCGCGAATTCATCGGCGACGGCCAGCCCCTGGGCGACCTCAGCTTTGAGGGGATCGCCGCCGACGTCGCGAAGACCTGGGAAATCAGAATCCTGCTGATCAACAACGCGGCCGCGTTCACGCAAGGGTCGCAGGCGTTCTACGGGGCGCTCTTCGGCCGCGACAACGTGGTCTTGGTGCAAGACCCGGACGCGATCGCGGAGACCATCGCCGCGATCATCGGCTTCGAGGAGGGACGCGACGCCGCCGCGATCACGGCCGACCTCACGGCCGCCGCCGGCAAAGAGGTGGCGCTGCGGGTTGGCCAGGCCCTGCGCCGGCCGGTGGGGGCCGGGCTGAGGTGACCGGACGGCATCGTCTATAAGGAAACCGCCGACAGGAGGGACGCGAGATGAACGGCCAGACCCCGAGCGCCTTGATTGTGGTCGGGCTGGGGTGGGGCGACGAGGGCAAGGGCGCGACGGTGGACGCCCTCGCCGCCCGCCACCCGGCGGACCGGGTGGTCCGCTTCAACGGCGGCCAGCAGGCCGCGCACAACGTGGTGGCGGGCAAGGTCCACCACACGTTCGCCAACTTCGGTTCGGCGGGGCTGTCGGGGGTCCCGACTTGGGTGGCGGGCGACTGCACGGTCGAGCCGAGCGCCGCCTGGGCGGAACGGCTGGCTTTGCGGAGCCTGGGCGTGGACCCCGACCTGTTCGTGGTCGAGGACTGCCTGGTCACGACGGCGCTTCACGTCGCGGCGAACCGCGCTCGCGAGGCGGCGCGGGGAGCCGGGCGGCACGGCTCGACCGGACGCGGCTTCGGCGAGACGATCGCCTACGGGCTGGACCAGCCCGAATGGGCGCCCCGTGCCCGCGACCTGGCCGAGCCGGCCGCCTTCCTCGCGAAAGGCGAGCGCCTGCTGGCGCACTACGGCGAGCAGGGCGTGTTGGACCCGGAAGGGTTCGACCGGGCGGAACTCCGGGCCGCCCTGGAGCGGCAGTGCGCCGACGCGGCGGCGGGCCTGCGGCTGGTCAGCGCCGACCGACTGCTGGAGGAGATCGGCGCCGGCCGCACCATCTTCGAGGGCGCCCAGGGGTTCTGGCTCGACCAGAACTTCGGCTTCCAGCCCCACACCACGTGGTCCACCACCACGCCCGCGCCCGCCCGCCGGCTCTGCCGCCAGGCCGGGATCGGGGACGTGACCGCGATCGGCTGCGTCCGCACGTACGCGACCCGGCACGGCGCCGGCCCGCTGCCCGCCGAGGGCGCCATGCCGCCCGGCCGCGTCCCCTCAGACGATCCGGGCGCGCGGACCTACCGCCCGCCGGAGCCCCACAACGGCGACGCCGCCTTCGCCGGCGTCTTCCGGGTCGCGCCCCACGACCCGGCGTACCTCCGGGCGGCGATCGACCAGACGATGGTCGACGTCCTCGCGGTCAACCACCTTGACGTTTACGACCATTTCGCCACCACCAGCGGGCCCATGCCGCTGGATTCGTTCGGTCCGGTGTTGGTGCGGGCCGCCGGACCCGACCGGGCGGACCGCCAGTTCACCGGGATCTGAGCGGCCACGCGCGCCCCGCGCCATTGAAACGCGGGTATTGGCCCACTATCATCATGCACAGTCGCCACGCACCCAGGGCGGCTTCCACACAACACCAGTGGCAACAAGCTGGCTCCGTTTCCGGAGGCGGCCCTTCCGAGAACAGGGCGAGCGCATGGTCAAGTGGTACCTCCGGCACCGCGGACTGCTCAACTACATCATTCGCCGGCTCGGAATTGCCGTTTTGCTCGCGTTCGGCATCACGATTATCACCTTTCTGCTGGCCAACCTTGTGCCGAACGACCCGGTGGTCGCCGCGCTTGGCGAGGTGGCCGCCTCAAAACCGGATCTGGTCGCCGCGTTCCGCGCCCAATACGGCCTGGACAAGCCCCTTTACGTGCAGTACTGGATCTACCTGACGAACTTGCTGCACGGCGACCTGGGCACCAGTTACATAACGCGGCACGCCGTGGCCGAGGACCTTTCCACCAACTTCCCGGCCACGCTTGAATTGGCGCTTTTCACCATTGTCAGCGCCGCCGTCATTGGCCTGTTCTTCGGCGTCCTGGCGGCCTACCGCAAGGGCAAGGCCTCCGACCAGGTGCTGCGGGTCGTGTCGCTGGTCGGCATCTCGGTGCCCAGCTTCTGGCTCGCGATCCTCTCTTTGTACCTCTTCTACTTCCGCCTGCGCTGGACCCCCGGCTCCGGCCGGCTCTCCCCGGGCGCTCCCCCGCCCAAGCGCATCACCGGCCTGTACACCGTGGACGCCCTGGTGACCGGCGACTTCGAAACCTTCGTGGACGCCGCGGGGCACCTGATCCTGCCGGTGTTCGTCCTCACCCTCTACGCCGTGGGCCTGCTCACCCGCTTCACCCGCACCACCGTCCTCGAAGTCCTGGACAAGGACTACGTCCACGCCGCGACGGCCAAGGGCCTGCCGCTGCGCACGGTCTTGTTCAAGTACGTGCTCCGGGGCGCCATGATCCCCATCCTCACGATCATCGGCGTGGTGTTCGGCGGCCTGCTGTCCGGCACGGTCCTGATCGAGTCGATCTTCTCCCGCCCGGGACTCGGCTCCTACGCTTTCAGGGCCGCCATGAGCCTGGACCTGGTGGCGGTCATGGGCACCGGCCTGGTGATCGGCCTGATCTTCATCATGACCAATTTCCTGGTCGACCTGGCCTACGGCCTGATCGACCCGCGCGTGCGGGTGGGCCAGCGATGAGCGGCCCGAAGGCGGCCCCGGCCCCCGGCGCGGCACCCGCCCCATCGCCCGCCAAGGCGCCGGGGCGCCAAAACGGCCGCGCGGGCGCCAGGTTCGCCCGCCGGGTCGCAGGGCGCCGCCGCATCCCCCAGGCCTTCCGCACGCCCCTCGGCGTCCTGGCGGTCGTGATTGCGGCCGCCTGGATCCTGACCGCGATCCTCGCCCCCTGGCTGGCCCCCCACGACCCGGTCGCGCAAGACTTCGCCCCCTTCCTGCCGCCCAGCGGCGAGCACTGGTTCGGCACCGACGAGACGGGCCGGGACTACTTCTCGCGCGTGATCGCGGGCTCGCGCATCTCGATTTCCCTGACCTTCCTCCTGGTGGCCATCTCGATCGCGGTCGGCTCCTTCTTCGGGATAGTGGCGGGGTTCTTCGGCCGTTGGCTGGACGAGGTCATCATGCGGTTCGCCGACCTTTTCATGAGCTTCCCCACGGTCATCCTGGCCATGATCACGGCCGCCGCGCTGGGCCCGTCGCTTTTCAACTCCGTGCTCGCGGCGGTGGTGGTCTCCTGGCCGCTGTACGCGCGTTTGACGCGCTCGCTGGTCCTCAACCTGCGCCAGGCCGACTACGTCTCCGCCGCCCGCCTCCTGGGCCAGTCCCCCGGCCGCGTCATGAGCCGCGACGTCCTGCCCAACATTGTCAGCCCCACGCTCATCATGGGCACCTTGGACCTCGGGACCGCCACCCTCCTCCTGTCCGGGCTGTCCTTCCTGGGCCTGGGGGCCAAACCGCCCACGCCCGAGTGGGGCTCAATGGTGAGCTTCGCCATCCACAGCTTCGACAAGTGGTGGCTGGGGCTGTTCCCGGGGCTGGCCATCTTCACCGTGGTGGTGGCCTTCAACATAATCGGCGACCTGCTGCGCGACCAACTGGACCCGGAGGTGGCCAAACTGTGACCGTCCTCGAGATCAGGAGTCTGGGGCTGGTGATCCACTCCGAAGGCCGCGACATCCCCATCCTCGAAGGCGTGAGCCTCGCCATCCAGCAGGGCCAGATTTTGGGCCTGGCCGGCGAATCGGGCTCCGGCAAGACCATGACCGGGCTGAGCGTCATGGGGCTGGAGCCGAAGAACTCCACGTTGACCGGCGCGATCACGGTTGACGGCGCCGTCATCACGGGGCCGGACCGGAAACGGCGGCTGGCGGAGTTGCGCGGCTCGCACATGGCGATGGTGTTCCAGGACCCGACCACGTCTCTCCACCCCATGCTGACGATCGAGTCGCAATTGACCGACCACGCGCGCCTCCACCTGGGCTTGGACCGGGCCGCCGCCCGCGACCGCGCCGCCGAACTGCTCCGGCGGGTCGGGATTGACCGCGCCGGCTCGCTCAAGCGCTACCCCCACGAGTTCTCCGGCGGCCAGCGCCAACGCATCGCCATCGCCTCCGCCCTCATGTGCTCCCCGAAGCTCCTGATAGCCGACGAGGTCACAACCGCCCTTGACGTGACCGTCCAAGCCGGGATTCTGCGCCTGATCCGGGGCCTGGCCGAGGAACTCGGCCTGGCGGTCCTCTTCATCAGCCACGACCTGGGCGTGATCTCCGCGCTGGCGGACGACGTGGCCGTGATGCAACGCGGCGCCATCGTGGAGGCCGGCCCCAGGCTCCAGGTTTTCACCGAGCCCGAACACGCCTACACCAAAGCTTTGCTGGCGTCGCTGCCAGGCGCCAAGGGAGGGCTCGCGTCGCGCGAGGACCTTTATCGGATCGACCTGAAAAAGGACTTGTGATGGCCGAGCCGCTGCTGAAAGTCCGCGACCTGCGCGTCACCTACCCCGGCCCGCCTCCGGTCAAAGCCGTCCGGGGCATCTCCTTCGACCTTTACCCGGGCGAGGTCCTGGGCCTTGTCGGCGAGTCCGGCTGCGGCAAGTCGACCGTCGCCCGCGCGGTCAGCGGCCTGCTCAAGCCCTCGCACGGCATCGTCGAATTCGGCGGCAACCTGGTCAAACCGCTCACCATGCGCCGACGGCCCATTGGCCACACCGGCGTCCAGATGGTCTTCCAAGACCCGGCCAGTTCCCTCAACCCGCGCCGCCGGGTGGGCCGTCAGGTCGCCGACGGGCTCGCCACCGCCGCCCGCCGCCACGCCGACGATGCCGTCAAGGCGCCCGGCTTGGACCGCCACCCGGCCGACGATGCCGTCCAGGCCGTCACGGCGGCCGGAACGGGACGCTCTGCTTTGACGCCCGCCGAATGGCTGGAACGCGTCGGCCTGGAGGCGGCCGACGCGTCCCGTTTCCCCCGTTCCTTCTCCGGCGGACAACGCCAGCGCATAGCGATCGCCCGGGCCTTGGCCGCGGAGCCGAGCCTGCTGATCGCCGACGAGCCGATCTCCTCGCTGGACGCCTCCACGCAGGCGCGCGTGGCCGGAATCATGTGCCAACTGGCCGCCGAGGAGGATGTGGCCCTGCTCTTCATCTCCCACGACCTGTCGATTGTGCGCCTGATCGCAGACCGCCTGTTGGTGATGGTTGACGGCCAAATCGTTGAAGAGGGCCCCACAGACCGAATCTGGGACGCCCCGGAGCACCCGTACACCCGGCGGCTCCTCGCCTCCATCCCGAAACCCGACGGCCTGGGAATCCTCCCAGGCGGCTAACCGCAACCACTAAGAACCGACACAACCCCAACCAGGAGAGAAACATGAAGAAGCCCCTACTCGTCGGCGCCGCGCTGCTCGCGGCGGGCGCCCTCGCCCTCGGCGGTTGCGCCGGCGACGACGAAACCCCCGCGAAAAAGGAAGCCACCCTGGTGATCGACGCCACGTTCGACGCGTTCGACACCACCGACCCGGCCCGCGAGCGCTCCTCCATGGGCGCCCTCACCGTCAAGGCCATGTACGAGTCCCTGATCACGTTCGACGGCGGCGACCTGTCAAAGACGGTGCCGGGCCTGGCCACCATGGCCGTGAACGACGAGTACACCGAGTTCACGTTCAAGCTCGACACGAAACGCAAGTTCGTCTCCGGCGCCACCGTCACCGTGGAAGACGCCATCTACACCCTTGAACGCGCCCGCAGCCTCAACACGCTGAACTCCCCGTATCTGGCGAACCTGGAGTTCACGAAGACCGACGACGAGACCCTCACGATCACCTCGGAAACCCCCCGCCCCGAACTGCCCGGCATTCTTGGGTCAAGCTGGGCCGGAATTGTGGAAAAGAAGGTCGTCGAGGAGAACGGCGGCACCATGGGCGAGGGCGACACGGCCGACAAGTGGTTCAACACGGCCACGGCCGGGACCGGCCCGTACACCATTGACCGGGCCGACTTCTCCGCCGAACTGGTGTTGAAGCGCAACCCGAACTACAACGGCGACAAGCCGGCCGGCTACGACCGCGTCATCCTGCGCAAGGCCGACGCGTCCACGCAGAAGATGGCCCTGGAGGCCGGGGACGCTCAGATGGTCCTGGACATCTCGCCGGCCGAGGCCGCCACGCTCGATCCGAGCATGGTGCTCTCCACGCCGTCCCTGTCCAGCATCTACCTGCTGACTAACTTCAAGTTCTTCGGGTTGGAGGGCCTCAAAGGCCTGCGCGCCGCGATCGACTACGACGCCCTGGTGGAGCAGGCAGGCGCGGGCGCCCAGCAACTCAACTCGATCATCCCGTTCCAGTTCGCCGGCGCGGCGCCCGAATCGGCCCGCCTCAAGCGCGACCTGGCCGTGGCCGAGCCGATCGCCAGCGCGTTCACGGAGACGATCCACGTGTCCTACCTCTCCGACGCCACGATCTACGGCCTGCAGTTCACCTCCCTGGCGGAGAAGCTTCAGGCGCAGTTGCAAGAGGCCGGTTTCAAGGTGGAGCTCAAGCCCACCCCCGGCTCGGTCTTCTGGGCCGACTACATGGCCGGGACGATCGAGGTGGGCCTGGCCTACTGGCTGCCCGAATACCTGGACCCGGCCGGCTACCTGGTCTTCGCGCCCAAGAACCAGTGGGCCGAGGAGAACGTGTTCGGCGACACCTACGCCAACTGGACCGAGGCCAGCGCGGAGTTCACCGAGACGATCGGCGAGTGCTACACAGTGGTCGAGCCGACCGCCCGCGCCGCCGCCTTCGCCAAGTGGGGCGAACTGTCCAACCAGGAGTCCGCGTACGTGCCGCTGTTCCAGCCGGCCATCAACATAGGCCACGCGGCGGACGTGGACGGGATTGTCTACAACGGCATGTGGACCGTCGACGTGGGCATGCTAAAGCCCAAGTCGTAAACCCCGACCCCAGCCGGAAGCCCCTTCCCGCCGCGCCGCCCATGCGGCCCGGCGGGAGGGGGCCGGTGGCCGGGGGGCGGGAGGGAGCTGGCGACGGCCCGGCCCGGCCTTACCGGCGGGCGGCGGGCCCGTCCTCGCAGCCGCGGCGTCACGGGCCCGACCCGGCGGCCAAACGCTCCACGTTGAAGCGGGTCATTTCGGCTATCAGCTCGAACGGGATGGGTTTGTCCCAGGGAAACTGAACGGCGCCCTTGGATGTCTTGTACTCGGAAAGCCTCCCGGCGAACGCGGCGACGGCAGACGGCATCGGATAAACGCCCAAGTGGTTTTTCATCGCGGCGAAGTGCATGACGGCTCGGCCCTGCTTGAAAGTGGGCATGCCGTAGGAGATCGCCTCCACCGCGTCGGGGGCCGCCCGCGCCACCGTTAGGCGCACGCGCTCCAGAATTGCGCGGCGCTCGCCGCTGAAGGCGGCCAGGTACTCATCCACGGATGCGGGGGCGTTCATGCCCCCGATCCTACGTCTTCATCCCCCAGTTCTGAGCGGAAGTGCAGGAACTCGCAGCGCTTTGGAGGCTGGAGGCCGGCGTGCTGAATGGAGGCTTCCTTCGGTTTTTCTGCAACCGGGACACCGACGACTTGCCGCTCCGCCGGCGCACGGTCCACGGAATCGAGGAACCGCCCCGGCTCAGACGATTCGAGCCTTGACCCGCCTGCACAGCACGCCCAGGCCAGGGTGGTCGCACGCCTCGACCAGGACCGCGATCCGCTCGCCGAACATGGCGAAGTCCAGGGCGAGCAAAGTGTCCGCGCTGGCCAGTCCCGCCCCGAAGACCACGTCCGGGCCTTGGATGGAGAACTCGAGGCCGTCCACGCCCAGCGCCAGTTGGTCCTTAGAACAGGCGAACCGCTCCACCGGGGAATCGGCCACGTTGGGCAGGCCGCCGTCCCGTTCCAGCAGCGGCCCCACCCCTTCGATGTGAGTGGCGGGCGAAAAGCGCAACCCGACGCCAATCGAGCCGACCAACGAGTCCCGATACTCTCTGCCGACAAACACTGCGGCGGCAGTTGGCGACCACTCCCGCACCAGCGCCAATGAGGTTCGTTCCCGCGTGTCCTCGACCCAGACCTCGTCCCCGGTCAGGAACCGGCAGGGCTGGGCCTCCAGTTCCAGATCGCAGTAGGCGTCTGGCCGCACCTGGCGCCGCGTCACCGTCACCCGGTCCAAGCGGGGCGGGCGCCAGAAGCGTTGGAGGAACTGGGCTCTGTCCACAAGGCTCAAGTCTGGCAGCTTCAACGCCGTCGACTGCCCGCTGGCCGGCGGCGGCGCGTTCGGCGCGCGCCTTCGTGCCTGGACACCCCCAGCTTGCTAACGTGACCTGAGCACTGCCTATTCCATTGCGACAGGAAGCGAGACCCCCGATGACTGACAGCACGGCAGGCTGGTACAACGACGGAACAGGAACCAACCGGTGGTGGGACGGCCGAAGCTGGACCGACCAGGTCCAGCCGCCACCCGCCTCGGCCGGCGGCCCTCAGGGGCTGGTCGACCAAATCAGGGCGGACGCCACCGCCGGAGCCGCGCCCCGGCCGGCCCCTGCCGGGGCGAGCTACGTGGTCCTCCAGGTCATACTGAAAGAGAAGTTCTGGGGCACCGGCTCTGGGAACCTAACCGAGTTGGAGAAGGTGATCAACGCCCAGGCCTCGCTCGGCTACCGGCTGCACACCATCACCACGGCGGCCTCCGGCAGCAAAGGCATAGGCGGAGGCGACCGCATCCAGGCGACCATGGTCTTCGAACGCCTCACCTGACGCCGGAGGGAGGGTGCCGGATTGGCCTGAAACCGCCCCCGAACCCCGTTTGAGGTCAATCAGGCAGCGGCGGGCGACGCGATGTGCGCTATCGGTTGGGGTGCTCCTGGGCGGCCCGGCGGCATCGGCGGGCTTCGGCTTCGAGGTAGGCAGCGTGCGTCACGTTGATCGCCAACTGCTCGCTGCGGGACTCGGCCGCCGCCAGCTCCCCGACCTCGAAAACGGCGCGGGCCTGGGCGGTGAAAGCGGATCGCGCGGCGGCGTCCTCCAGTTTGGCGGCCGTGGCCAAGGTGCGGTCAACCGAGTCGTACAACCTGGACAACCGGCGGGACTCGGCCCGCTGGGCAGGCGTAGCGGATGCGGCCGAGGTGGGGCTGGCGGTTTCCAGCTTGATGGTCTTGGTCCGCACGTCGGCGATCGCCCCGAGCATGTCCATTAGGGTCTCCTCGATGGCGTCGCGCGAGTCGGGGGCCGCCCAGTTGGACTCCGCGCGCTTCCACCATGGGGAACTGGCTTTGTCCAGCGGCGGGGCGATCCAGTGCCGGACCCGCCCGTTCGCCAGCGCGACGGCCAGCCTGCGGTAGCTCAGCCAGCGCAGCCCGACGGCCTCCGGGTGGCCGTCTATCAGCGTCCACACCTGGGCTTCGGGCCTGTGCTCGCGCAGCCAGACCATGCCGCCCGAGGCCAGCCAGCGCCCGTCCGGCGACCACGCCAACGGCCAGAGGGCGTCTCCGGGCAGGTACAGCACCTTCCAGGCGACGCCTGTGTCCGGGTCGGGTCGCGTGTTCAGCTCGAGGGCGCCCCCGGCCAGGTCCCAAAACCGGATCTCCCGGGTTTCCGAACCAGCGCTCAGCACCCGCCCGTCCGGCGTCCACGCCAGCGCCCGCACCGGGCCTTCCCGTTCGTTCATACCCGGGCCGCCGCTCGTGGGCAGGACATGACGGCATTGGCCGGTGAGCGGATCCCACAGCCGGACCGTCTGGTCGCTCGATCCAGTCGCCAAGGAGCGCCCATCCGGCGCCCATTCCAACGCGGTCACCGGCCCCTGATGGCCCTCCAGCCGCCGCAGCGCCTCGCCGGTGGCGGCGTCCCAGATGACGGCGGTCCGGTCTGCCGACCCGCTCGCGATGGCCGACCCGTCCGGCGACCACGCCACCGCCGCCAGCGGGCCGCCGGCCCCCTCCAGCACTGCCCGGCAGCGGCCGTTCTCCGCGTCCCACACCCTGACGGCGGAATCTGCAGACGCGCTGGCAACAGCCATTCCGTCGGGCGACCAGGCGACCGATTCGACCCAGCCTCGGTGGCCCTCCCCGAGGCCCAGCACCTTCCCGCTGCGGGCGTCCCGCAGCGCCACCCGCCCGTCCCGCAGACCCTGGGCCACGACAGTCCCGTCCGCCGACCAGGCCGCAGAACAGATCAGCCCCTGGCCGTCTTCGCCCTTCCACGCCCACTCGCCGCCGCAGGGTCCCGGTTCCGTCGACTCCATTGCCCGCCTCCTTGTTCTTGCTGCGGCTTTCCCAAGCCCGGCCGTGGCCGCCGCCCCGGCCGGCTCAATCAGGTACGGCCATCATGGCGCCTCCCCCGGGCGCGGATCACATCGTTGCAGACTCGTGCGTTCGCAAAGCCGTCGGGCTTCTCCGGGCTCGATTGGGAGCAGGGCCAGGATGCGCGCCCAGCTCAATTGTCGTATAGGCGATCTGACAGTCTGTTTGCTGCTGCCAGCCGAACTCTGCCGTGACCGAGAAGAAGGACGCCGTCGCTTTGGCGGTGGTTGGCGCGTTGTCTGTCCAGCCCGGCGGACCCGGCCGGGCCGGAACAATGAGCGGTCCGCATTAGCATCCCGTCGGCAAGGGTTCCCCCAATTGGGTCTGGGCAAGGCCGCAAACGGCTGGCGAACTCGCTCCCGGATCCGAGGAGATTGCGGCATCCCGTCCGCCCACACTCACCGTCGAAGCCTGTACGTCCTGAACAGGCGAACCAGCAGACTACGCAGGCTCGATTCGCCGGACAACCTGGGGAGGACGCCGTCGTCCGCCTCGACATTAGGGCTCCCAGCGAGAAGGGCGGATGCCGACGAACCGGCCGTTGTGCACACGAACACGGTGTTCTTCGCCGAGGTGTCATGCCGGAGGCCCAAGAACTGCCGCCCAACCCCCAACGTCACAGGAACGGTGTAATACTTGGCTTCCACGAGCAGCCATGCGGCGCTGCTCGGCGGATCGAGACGAGCTTCTCGGCACCGCCTCGCCACGGTTGCAGGCAGAACCAAGACGTCTGCTTCATGCGTGACCCTAGACTTTCCAACAACATACACTCCGGTATGCACTTCGAGGTCGGGGCGGTTGGCCACAGAAAGCACAGCATGCGTGAACAGTGCGCCTAACTGGGACACTCCGTTGCACAGTCTTCCCGGCGACCGTCGGAGGTGAAGCACCGAAGCGCCTTGTCCTTCATAGTCGCGAATCTGGACTGAATAGCCTTGGTTATCGGCGGCGGCCAGCACAAGGCCGAAGATGTAGGCCTCGTAAAGGTCATTCCCCGGCGTTGCGCCGCTCATGCTGGTCCGCGTCGCGATTGGCAGGTTGCGCTGCAAACTGGCCAGCAGCGCGCTTGGTGTCTGCGGCGTTGGTGTCACGCCGGCCATGAAAGGCCCACCTGATCGAACTCTTGAACGGGGCGCAGCCACGCTCCGCGTACAACCCCAAAGTGCTCGCGAAGCCCCTGCACTGCGTGAACCACTTCGCGAATGGCCTTTGATCTCTCGTCATCGTGCCTTTCCCCAAGGGTCCAGGACCTCTCGCCTTCGGCAGCATCACCAATCGTGTCAGGTTGCACGTACCCGCCCAAATCATCGCTCGGGTCGGCGAACGTCACATCGGTGTGAAATCCGCCATTGGTGAGGCGCCTGGGAGCGGCCAGCACAGCCTGCTCGGTGATGTGAGCTCCTGCTACCGCTGCTTCGATGAGATCAAGCACGTTTGCCCACCGCTGCTTCATACCTATTGCCTGCACTCGGAACTCCCCCTTGCGCGCTGCGGGTTCATTGCCTCGGTGCGTCCGGTCATCCGCCGCGAACTCCTGCACCTGACCCACTCGAGCCGTCGCTTGTTCTTGTTCGACCAGCGCGTCAAGGCCTGCCTCCCTGAGAACCTCGTGAAGCTTCAGCAGCAGTTCGGCCATTTCAGCGTCTTCCACTCGTCAGCGCTCCTCCCAAAACGTGATCTGACACACAGCCCAAGCTTAACCCGAGGCGGACTGGGAAGCCCGTGTGTGAGCGCGTGCCGATGGCTGTCTAGGCGCTGATGACTGCCGAGGACTGGATCAGGGCGATGGCGCTCGCCGCCCTAGTTCGCTCCTTCGCCAGCACCCGGTTCATCCAAGTCCATCGCGGCCAGCAGCACGCGGCCGGATCGATCACCGAGCCCTTGCGTCCGCACGGCACCTGATCTGTGCCTTTGGAGTCGCTGGGCAGCAACGTTTCGCCCGGCCAACACGGCCGCGTGATCCAACGGCCGGTGTTGAATCGTCTGACGCTGTCGGGTCCGGCAGATCCGTGCTCGTACCTGGTGCTTGGGGTCCAAGGAGAGGTGGCGACCCAGGGCGGTCTCCGCCGCTGTCACCACGGCCTATTCAAATGATTCAGCGGAGCGAGGTCTTGGCTTCTGTCACGAGCGCGCGGGCACCCCGAAGAGCCGACTTCCTGGTGGAGTCGGTGAGCCACTCGTCGCCGTACTGCGACCTGGTCTTGAGTCTGCCCAGCACACGCAGCTTGCCGCCCAGCTCTTTGTCGACACGATCAAGGAAATCGGCCGCCTGGTCGTGGTCCGGGCCGCTGTAGCGTTCGCCGAGGCGTGCATAGCAGATCGCGTCTGCCGCCGCGATTCCAGCCAGCACGCAGTTGCCGATGCACGCGTTGACCGCGCCGTCCGACGGGTCGTCCTCCAGCATCTCCGCGAGGGCCAGATACTGTTCGGCGATGCTGAGACGGCGACGCCCTTGTGCCGACCCGCCAGCGCTGGTGCGGAATTCTTTGGGGCTCATGAGTTTTCGGCGTCCTTTCGGGCCGCGCGGATCAAGCTGCGAGCGTCTTCGCCGGTAATGGTGCGGACATCGCGTTCCCATTCATCCACGATTCCGGCCCCGCCCGCTGCCATGAGGGCGAGCTGCGCCCGAGTCACCGTCACGGCCTGGAGCGGGTTGCCCGTCCAACTTCGCACGCGCCGTTCGAGGCCGTCGACCTGCCCGGTCCATGTTTCGGCGTCCGGGTCAAGGCCGTCAGCGGCGATGATCAGCAGGTCGATGTCACTGTCGGCTGTGGCCTCGCCACGAGCGACGGAACCGTAAAGTGCGGCGCTGATCGGTTGGGGGGCCAGGTCGCTGACGGCATCGGCGATCCTGCTGTCGGCTTCAGCGCGGGCCCTGACGCCGGCGACGACAACCGGGGCGAGCACATGGCTCCGATTCAGTTGGTACAGATTGCCGCGCGCGGCTGGGATGGCATTGACGATGCCGTGCCGGACAAGACGCTCAAGCGCGAGCACCAGGCCGTACCGAGATCCCCTTCCGGCCACGCTCCGAATCCGAGTTGCGGACAGGGCAGTGTCGACGTCGGCGAGCACCGTAAGGGCCGCACTCTCGAGTCCCGGCGCGATAGTCGCGAGCGGGCTCACCATGTCCATGCTAGTAGGCTAGCGTAACGCTATTAGAGTTGCATTAGTCGACTCCACGATCTTCCGGTAATCCCCCATGCGGCGTCGCCGAACTCCAACTGACCGACGCGTCCGGCCTAACTGCCCCACCCCCAGATTGCGCCGACAACGCGCATGACTTCGAACATATGGCGGACGTGTTGGTGGCGAACCCGAACATCTGGATTCACCCCAGCACACGGGGCGAAGGCATCACCCTTATGTTCGGGTGGCCACCTGAGTCCACGGAAGCAATGGCGGACCCAGCCGAATCCCTCGTAGCCGACGCCGTTGGCCTGATCTTGGGCAACCCGCCTTCCCACGACCATTTCCGCCCGTCAGCGGCGGGTGTCAGCTATCTCCGGCTTGTTTGGGAAAGGGCCAGAACGGCGCGAGATGGTCAGGACGACGATCGCCCACGACAGACCGGCCGGTGGTGTAACACAGTCGAGCTGGTCGAGGTCAATGGCTTCTTCGCTCATAGCGGGCGATAGGTACTTGCAGCATCAAATGCTGCAAGCTTTGACGCACTCGGCGCGTGATTGGGACGGTCCCCAAAAGCGTGCCGCTGACTCCAGCCCAAGTGGCGCTTGTCGAGCGCGTCCGCGAGCCGGGCACGCCCGAGCGGGTAGCCGTTGAGCGCGTCGCCGGGCCGCTGGTTGGGACGCTGTCCGAGGCTCGGGCATTGAGCGAACTGATCGAAGTGGCCCTAAGCGCCCTGCGGGAGATTCGGCTCGAACAGGGCTACGCGGCGCTGGCTTCCGCTTCCGGCAAGGAGGAGGAAGCACACGCGCGGGCCATCCGCGCCCGCCGGGGACGGCTTGACGACTGATGTACCTCTTCTCCAGGGGCCAGGTCTATTGGGCCGACATCGGCACCGGCCGCAAGCCCTACCTGGTCGTCTCCAACAACGCGCGTCACCGGCAACTCGGCACCGCGCTGGTGGTCCGCGTCGCCACCATGAGGAAGCCCGATCTGGACACGATGGTGACCCTCGGCCCATCCGAACCTTTGGCGGGCAGCGTCCTGTGCGACGACACCACGGTTCTCTACGCCGACGACCAAGTCGAGCCCGTCGGGGCGCTCTCCCCGGAAACGATGCTGCGGGTAAACGCCGCACTCGGAGTCGCGCTGCCGATTTGACGAGATCGCTCAGCAACGCCCGGAAACGCGGGCCCACACCCGAGCCTTGAGGCGCGCGCCCAACTGGCCCGTCACGCCGAGTCGACGTGCAGACGCTCGGCGGATTCGAGGGACGGCGACTCGTGGGCTTGCGCGATGACGCATCATCTCGGAAGCCCTGGAGCCTCGCAGCCGGATCCGACTCTAGGCCGACTCGATCACACGTCAAGACCCGGATACTCCGGCCGGACAAATCCATGCACCCGGCCTCAAGCAGGCGCTGGGCCGGGGGGAAACGATCGCACACTGGTCAAGGCCCGCGCAGTCGTCAGGGGAGCCAAACGGAAGGCCCGACCCCCCAATGAACGGGTCAGTGGTTCGGTAAGCGAACGCTGGTGGAGCATAGGAGGCAAAGTTCCAACCCTGTCCACTTCGCTGAAAGCCCTTGTCAGAGTGCGGAAGGAGTACGAGGCGGGGAGGCTGCCCCCTCCCGGAAAATCTCAAAGTGTGAGACGGAGGCAGTTTCGGCGGCTCACGGAGTCGCAGGTCGAGGACATGGCCGAGCAGTATCGGAACGGCAAGACGGTGTACGAGTTGGCCCCGATTCTTGGCATCGACCGGCAGACCGTCGGAATCATTCTGCGGCGCCATGGGGTGGTTGCTCAGGATCAGCCGCCGATCACCGTGCCCGACGGGCCGGGAATGGTGTCACCAAGAAGAACGCGCATCCCTCCGCATACAAGCCGAGAAGCTCGAAGTTGAAGCGCTAGGGCATGCCGTTCGATTGGGTCAGTATTGATCCGAATCTATACCATGCTGGGAGGATGTGTTGGGATGTGCGGCTCTGGGAGGACGTGGAGTCGTGGATCTTGGGGCTGGATGACGAAACCTACAACGTGGTCGCCGCCGCGATCACCCGGTCGAGGCCGAGGGACCCGCGCTCGGCAGGCCAACAGCAGATCGGATCAGAGGCTCTCGTCATCACAACATGAAGGAACTCAGGCCCGGTTCGGCGGGACGTGGGAAAGTCAGAATCCTGTTCGCGTTCGATCCCAGGCGGCGGGCGGTGCTGTTGGTCGCAGGTGACAAGGCTGGCCGGTGGGAGCAGTGGTATGACCGGAGCATCCCTTTGGCGGACGACAGGTTCGATGAGTGGCTGGAAGGCGAGGAGGAGTGAGATGAGCAAGACTGTCACCTGGCAGGAGGTGCGCGCCAAGCGCCCCGTGGATAAGGCGGTTGTGGCCTCCCACGTCTCGCGGATGGAGGCAGAGGAGCGCGCGTACCGGTTGCGCGAGATCCGCGAGGAGTTGGGCATGACTCAGAAGGAACTCGCTGAGCGGATGAACCTCACCCAGCCGACCATCTCCGCCTTGGAAGCCGGCGACCTGGACCGTTCCGGGCTGGCCACCCTGAAGTCATACGTCGAGGCCCTTGGCGGCACCATCGAGGTGACCGCGACTTTCGGCGACCGCAAGTTGGTGCTGTCACGCCACGCCTAGTCGGCCCTGCGGTGCCGCCCTTCAACTCCGGTGAATGGCAGGTCGTCAAGAGGGTAAGGAACCTATGGGGCCGCGTACCACTCACTGGCGGCGGCCTGTCCCTCACCCCGAATGCTAAGGACTATATGGCGCGGCTTGCGGAAACTGCGGCTGCGCCGGATCCCAAGAGCAAGAAGCGGCACCACTATGTGCCCCGGGCGTACCTGCGAGCATGGTCATTCGACAATCGTCGCGTTTGGGCGCTTGACACCGCGACCGGCGCGGCCAGACCGCTCGGGCTAAACGACTTGTGCGTGGCCGAGAACTTTCACCGTGTAGTTGGAGGTGATGGACAACCTCACAATCGCGTAGAGGAGATGTTCACCATCGCGGAAGAGGAACTGATCCGCGTCCAGCGGTTGTTCGATGGTTTGGACGATCCCAGCACACTGCAGTTCGACGACCTCATGGGTCTGGGCCTAGCGATGGCGGTTCAACGCATGAGGACGCTTCAGGAACGCCGCCTGATGCTGCAGTACAACGCGTGGCCTGCGGCCTAAAATCCGACCGATTGGGCAAGCCTGCAGAACACCGCCAGTGGCCCGTTCCGGGAGGCGACCTTCCACACCGAGATGGTATTCCGCTCAATGTGGGACGCTGCGGACATTCTGACGACGCGACACATCGAAGTGTGGCACGACGACCGATCGCGGTTCCTCACCTGCGACGTCCCCGTCTTCCTGCCACTTCGCAGAAACGTAAGACCAGCACTCAACGATGCCACCCACATAGTTTGGCCCATCAGTCCACAGCGAACGATTGCGCTGGTCAACGAGCCGAGCGGCGAGAAGGCGACTCTTGTGGCGGCCAAAGGAAAACACGTGGGCATCGTGAACCACGGCGTTGAGCAGTGCCGCGAGCGCATGATCTTCGCCAGCGAGGAACAGAAGGACCGACTGCCGTCCGGCGAGAAGTTCAGACGCCGCACGCAGATTCGACTGCGTTGCTCGGACCACAATCCACGAGGCGATCGCATCCCACCGCCGGGGTGCTGCTTTGAGCTGGGATACTGTTTCTCTGATGTGCCCGACATCGTTCTGTGCGCTCAAGGGCTGCATCGACCGGCGCCAGAAGTGCTCCGACACATCTAAACGAAGTGGGTCTCCAGGCTGACGGCTGGTTGCCCACCAAGCAACGCCGCCCAGCGATCCTGGACGAGGATGCACCCGAGCCAGACTCAATGAACAGGTCAGTGTTTCGAGTAAGCGAACTCTGGTGGAGCATAAGGGATTCGAACCCTTGACCTCTTCCATGCCATGGAAGCGCGCTACCAACTGCGCCAATGCCCCGCGAGCCCCGCCATCTTACCAAACAGGCAGCCCGGCGGCTCGGACTACTTTAGGGGACCGGCAGGTCAGGCGCCAAACCGGCCCGCTGGCGCATGCCCACCGCCGATGCCGTCGCCGCAAGTCCCCCAAACCTGCCCGGTTCCGCAAACCCGCCTCGCAGGCCCGGCCCGCAACCGTCCGGCCCACAACCGTCAGGCCCAGGGCGTCAGTCCCGGCCGCCCGTCCACGTCCCCCAGGTCGTAGCCGACCAGCCGCCAGGCGGGCGCCCGCCGCCCGCCGCCCTCCAGCACCGACCAGTGCGCGTTGCGCATCACCCGCAGCCCCAGCCAGTCGGCGGGGTCAAGTTCCAAGAGCCCGGTGATCCCGCACACCGACGCGCCGCCGTGGCTGGTTACCACAATGGTGGAGCCGTCCGGCGCGCCGTCAACAGCCTCCAGCACGCAGGCGACGATCCGCGCGGCCGCGTGGTCCCGCGTCTCCATCCCGATCTGAGGCAGGTCCTCCCCCGCCCGCCAGCGTTCGTACAGGTCAGGCCAGCGCGCTCCGATGTCCTTGATGGCCAGGCCCTCCCAGGTTCCGAACTCGCGCTCCCGCAGACGCTGGTCCGTGACCACCGGCAGGCCCGTCAGCGCCGCCAGGGCGTCAGCTGTCTGGCGGGCCCGCGCCAAGTCCGAAGACCAGATCGCCGTCGGCTCCAACGCAGCCAACTGCGGGGCGGCGACCCGCGCCTGCGCCAGCCCCACCTCGTCCAGCGGAATGTCCGATGCCCCCTGAATCCGCCCCTCAAGGTTGTAAGCGGTCTGGCCGTGCCGCCAGATCACCACCCGCTTGGCGGTCACGCCACCGCCGCCGCCAAAGGCGGCGCCGCCTCGACCAGTCCGTCCAACTCCACGGCCGGGCAGTCCTTCCAAAGCTTTTCGAGCGCGTAGAACTCCCGGTCTTCGGCGTGCATGACGTGGACCACGATGTCCTCGAAGTCAAGCAGGACCCAGCGCGCCCCCGAACGCCCTTCCCGGCGCTTCGGTTTCGCGCCCAAAGCCGCCAGTCGCTCCTCGACGGCATCGACAATCGCGTCGACCTGCCGTTCGGTGGCGCCGGTGGCCATGACGAACACGTCCGTCAGCGGCAGGCGGGAACTGACGTCCAGCGCCACAATGTCGGTTGCTTTGATCGAATCGGCCGCGCGGGCCGCTTCCTCGGCTAGTTGCAGCGCTCGGGCATCAGCCACTCAATAATCTCCTTCGCGATTAGTTCAGTAGGAACAATCTCACAAGTGTGAACACCACGCCAAGTCCCACGCCCCAGGCCCCCGCCACCAGCGCGCGCCGCCCGGATTGCGCGGGCGCCGTCCCCCACGGCGCGTCCGGGCCGTCGAGCCATGGTCCCCGGCCGTCGGGGCCGATCTCCGGCGGCCCCTCCCAGCCCATGTCCTCGTCCTCGTCGGCGGTCACCTCGGCCGCGTAGGCGGCGGCCTCGGCGGGCACCGGGGCGGCCAGGTCGGCGACCGGTGGCTCCGCCTCCGCAGCGTCCCCGATTCGCCCTCCCGACGATGCCGTCCAGTCCGCTCCCAGCGCACCCGCCGACGGCATTGCAGACCAGTCGGGCACTCCCGGCTCGGGCGCCGGCGGCCCGAACGACACCGGACCGAATTCGATCGGCCCGAACGGGTCGTCCCCGCCGAACACGTCGGGCGGGGGCACTTCAACGGGCATGTTCCAGTAGTCGTCCAGTTCCGAGTCCGGCGCTGCGCCTCTCGGCGCGGAGGCTTCCCGCCCGGAAGCCGACTCCGGCTGTGGCACAGGAGCGCCACCGGCCGGCGAGCCTGCCGCCGGCGGAGGCCATTCGCCCAGGTCCCACTGCGCGGGAGCAGGCGAATAGGCTGCTGCGTCCGGTGGTGCCTCAGTCGGGGCCGCAAACGCTGGTCCGGCGACAGGGGGGGACAGTTCAGGATCAACGAACATGTCGCCTGCTGTCGGCGGCACCGCCATGGACGGGTCGGCGGCGTGCCTGGGCAGCCCAGTCGGCCTGGCGGGAGCCACGTCAAGCGCGTCGATTGGAGGCGCCGCTGGCGGATACGCCGCCGCTGCGGGCGGATCGACTGGGGCCTCGGCCGACAAGCGCCCGGGCGGTGCGATTGGAGACGCCGCCGGCGGATACACCGCCGCTGTCGGCGGTTCGAACGGGGCCTCGGCCGGCAAACGCCCGGAGGGCGCGATTGCAGACGGCGCCGCTGAATGGTCGGCGGGCGCCTGAGGCAGGGCCTGGTCGGGCTGCGAGTCGGCGGGCTCCTGTCGGACCGGCTCTGCGGCCGGCTCAGTCGGCCGCCCGCCGCCAGCCGGGTACGGCTCGACAAACGTGGCGCCGCCGGGTCCGGCCGCCGCCCCTGGCGGGCCAACCTCCACAGGGCCGACATCCGCCAACTGGGCGGCCGCCGGGTCGCCAAGTGCGGGAGTGTCCCGCCGGGCTCCAGCTTCCGGAACCCATGGAGACGGGGCGGGCTCGGCCTCGGTCCCAGTCCCGAACACAATGGGAACGGCCCGCGCGGCCTCAGACCTCGCCCGAGCCGTGGCCGGCTCTGCGGGCGGAGGCTTTGGCGGGGGGGCCGAACTGGCCGGAGGCGCCTGAGTACCGGGTGGGCCTGCGGCCGGTTGGAGCCGACCGTGAACCAACGGCGCCAGGCCCGCGAACGAGGCGTTCGAAACCCCCGCTTGCGGAAGGACCCGGAAGAAGCCCTCCTCGTCAAGTTCTTCCTCGGTTTCGGCCGGCTCGCGCCGGGAAGTCAAGTCGAGGAAGGAATCCCCGTTCTCATCCCAGAAGTAGTCCTCATCCCCCTGGGCCGCGCCGTGGCCTGCGAAGGTCGGGGCGGTCGCAGCGGGCGTGTCGGAATACACGGGAACGCGGCCGATGTGCACGGCCGGAGGCGGCTCGGCGGCTGGCACCCGAGGCGCGGCAGCGGCAGGGAGCCCTTCCGGCGCTTGGACGGATCCGCCTGCGGCGCTCGGCGGACCGCCTTGGGCGCCGGGCGGCGGCTGGACAGAACCGCTGGTGGCAACGGCCGGAACACCGGACGGCACCTGGTCAGGACCGCTCACGCCAACCGGCGGGACACCCTGGACGCCCGTGGCCGCCTGGCCCGCCCCGCTCGCCACATCCGACACGCCGGGCGGCGGCTGGACAGAACCACTGCTGGCAACGGCCGGAACACCGGGCGGCACCTGGTCAGGACCGCTCACGCCAACCGGCGGGCCGGCCTGGACGCCTGGCGCCCCAAGGCCCGCCGCGCCTACGACCCCTGCGGCCGCGCCGGGCGGCGGCTGGACAGACCCACTGGTGGCGACGGTCGGACCACCGGACGGCGCCTGGTCAGGACCGCTCGCGAAGGCGGCCCGAGGATCGGGTGGCGCCTCTGCCACGGGCGCGTCCGCCGCCGGGGCCGCGCCAGCCGCGCCCTGCCCCTGAATCGACCGCCGCACGGGCGGGGCCGCCT
>JAITFE010000084.1 GCA_031281585.1 Bifidobacteriaceae bacterium
ACCGGTCCACAGGTCGCTGAAGGGTGTGGCATTGATGAAATCGCGGGCTGCGCGGCTCATGAAATCAGCGGTCTGCCATGGGCGGGTGGCCCAGGAGGCGTCAAGCAAGGATTCCAGCCTCCCCGCAGACCGGGCGGCCGCCGAAAGCCGGCGAAGCGCGATGTACTCGCCTGGAATGTCCGGCTCATAGGGGACAACGTCCGCGCGGGCGCTGGCAGCGCCACCGTGCCCGGGTTGGCCGAAATGCTGGCGGACCGTGCCAACGAACGTTGGGAGCCCGCCGGAGACCGAGGCTGCGGAGAGCTTGAACCGGGAGAGGTGCGGATGGGAGTCCAAAGCCGCGCCCAGGTCCTCGATTGGCCCGGTGATGGTGGAGTAGGCGCAAATGTCCAGCGCGGCGTTCTTCGCTTCCACCGTCCAGGTTGTCGGCAGGCGGGCCCGTTCATGCTCGTAAATCATGTTCTGGAGGTCCTCCAAGCTCAAGGTGGCCCAGCGGTCGCCACCTTGGTTATGGGTCCACGCCAGCGCGAGGAATAAAA
Organism: Bifidobacteriaceae bacterium; assembly: GCA_031281585.1. NCBI lineage: Bacteria > Bacillati > Actinomycetota > Actinomycetes > Bifidobacteriales > Bifidobacteriaceae > Bifidobacteriaceae bacterium. The sequence continues at coordinate 540 of JAITFE010000084.1, forward strand.
GGTAGAGAGGGCGAGTCCGGTCGGGGTCGATCTCGGACAACCGTCCTAATATCATGGCGCTCTCGCGTGGCGGGACACTTAGAGAAGACAACAACCTGTTCATCTCCTCATCGCCCAACCTGGTCCCCTCAAGCGCGAGTTCCGACGGCGCCGTCCCGTATCTCAGGTGTTCTAGCTCCCGCTTGTCGACCTGATTGGCCATCTCCGCGTACCAGCGGGGTTGCCCCAGGTCCGTCCACGGGTCCGCGAATGACTCCCGCTCAAGGATCAAGACCCGCAGCTTTTGGTCCCGCCTCCCTTGCAGGCCGGTGAGCCAGCGGCCGACCTGGCCGCCGTGGCAGGCTGCGTAATCGACCACCAGCAGCAGATCCTGGGGGAAGTCCCAAGTGAGGCAACTGGGAGCCGATCCGTCGAAGAACTCGCGACGCAGGAACTGAGCCCGCCAACCGCGCCGCTCGATCCGCTGGCAGAACTCATAAGCGAGCCGGCTCTTGCCGAAGCCGCCCGGCCCAGTGACAGCCCACCACAACACCTCTCGGTCTTCTTCGCAGAACTCCTCCAAGCGCTCGAGTTCTTTCTCGCGGCCCACAAAAGCCACTTTCTTCGAGGTGAAATGGAGCAGCGAGTCGCTGGGCGGCGGGAGTCGCGGTTGACCCAGCAAATACCTCGCGAAGTCACTCTCCACGAACTGGCGAAGAGCCGCCGCCAGGTCCGCCAGGACCCCATCCGGCACTTGGAGAGGTCCGATGGCCTTCTCAAGGTGCTCCACGGCGCCGCGGAGCGCCTGCGCATCACCCGCCACCCGCCGCAGCGATTGTTCCAGCCCCAGAACGCGCTGATGAAGCCCAGCGAGCCGTTGATGTTCGCGGAACCCCGGATTCGTGGCGCATTGCCTCTCGATTCTCTCGACAACCAGGGCAGCCGCCGCGCTATCGCATTCGCAGTAGCGCGCCAAGCCATCGGTGCCAAAACTCGCGCCCACCTGCAAGCACTTGCCAATAAAGGCAAGGGTCAGGTCCAAGCTGGGGAATTCCGTTTCACCGAGTTCCGCCTGCTGCCGCCGGTCTTCGGCTTCACGCCAGCCGCGTTCCGCTAACCGGCGGATTTGAGCAGTCCAGTCCTTCCACTCATCGTCCGGCAGCCAGGGCACCGCAAAGGCCGCGACCTTGGCCAGCAGGCCGAAGACCGGCGCGCCGCCGGACCCCACGCTGAGCAGGTCGCCCGCCAACGCCAGCGAGTCGCTGGCGATCCCAGGCCGACGCGCGCTCACGTGTCACTCCTGGGATGCTGAGGTGCAACAACGTGGGGCGCTCGGGTCACGTTCCCAATGCTAGCGATCAACTCAGCGCCACAGTTGAGTTCTGCTCAGGCCAGATTGTTGGTCGCCGCGCGCGGGCTGACCCATGCCAAGTTGGCCGGCTGCAAACCCGACCGCTGCGACGCGGGGGCGTTGGAGGTCGGCATCGTGCTCGGGGCGGCCCAACCGGAGGTGGCCACAGAAGAAGCCGCCGCGCTGGAGGCGATGACCCACTGGCAGAGTTGGCGGTAGGCACCGCCTGAGCGGGCGAAAGCCAACAGCACCGATAGGCTATGAAGCCGTGTATCTCAAGACGCTGACTCTGCGGGGCTTCAAGTCTTTCGCCTCCACCACGCGTCTGGCGTTCGAGCCGGGGATCACCTGCGTTGTTGGGCCCAACGGGTCCGGGAAGTCCAACGTGGTGGACGCGCTGGCCTGGGTGATGGGCGAACAGGGCGCGAAGTCGCTGCGCGGCGGCCGGATGGAAGACGTCATCTTCGCGGGGACGCGCACGCGGCCGGCCCTGGGCAGGGCCGAGGTCCGGTTGACCATCGACAACACCGACGGCGCGCTGCCGATCGACTACACCGAGGTCACCATTTCCCGCACGCTGTTCCGCAACGGCGGCTCCGAATACGCCATCAACGGAACGTCCTGCCGGCTGCTCGACATCCAAGAATTGCTGTCAGACACGGGTTTGGGCCGCGAGATGCACGTCATAGTGGGCCAAGGGCACTTGGACGACGTCCTGACCGCCTCCCCCGAGGAACGCCGAGGCTTCATCGAGGAGGCCGCCGGGGTGCTCAAGCACCGCAAACGCAAGGAGCGGGCCCTGCGCAAACTGGACAACATGCAGGCCAACCTGACCCGCCTGCAGGACCTGACCGCCGAGATCCGGCGGCAGTTGGGGCCGTTGGCGAAGCAGGCCGACGTGGCCCGGCGCGCCCAAACCATCCAAATCGCCGTGCGCGACGCGGGCGCCCGCCTGTTGGCCGATGACGCCGCCCAGCTTGAGGCCTCCCTCGCCGCCGAGGCCGCCGACGAGACCGCCTTGAACGAACACCGCGAACACCTCCAGGCCACGCTCGCCGGCGCCCGCCAACGCCTCATGGAGTTGGAGCAGCACGCGGCCGCCGCCGTGCCGGAGTTGTCCAAAGCGTCAGAGCTGTATTTCCGCCTGGCCGCGCTCGCGGAGAAGGTTCGCGGCACCCGCAACCTGGCCGCCGAACGCGCCCGCCTCCTGGGCCAGGGCGAGTTCCACCTGCCCGCCGCCGGGGTGACCGGCGCCGGTTCCACGGAGGGGTTGGAGGCCCTGGCCGCCAAGTTGTCCGCCGAACAGGGGGCTTTGGAAACGCAATTGTCCGATGCCGACGCGGCCGTCGAGTCCGCCCGCCGCCTTTCGCAGTTGGCTGATCAGGCGTTCCGCGAGGAGGATGAGCGCTACGCCGCCGCCTTGCGGGCGGTGGCGGACCGGCGCGAGTCTCTCGCCACCCTGACCGGGCGGGTCGCCACGGCCCGCTCGCGGGTCGAGGGCCGCATGACGGAGATAGCCCATCTGACGGACCAGCTTGAGGCGGCGTTGGCCGCCCGCGCCGAGGCGGAGCAGGAGTTCACGGTCCTGGAGCAGCAGATCGCGGGCGTGGAGGACGGCGAGGCCGCGCTCAACCGCGACCACGAGAAGGCCACGGCCGAACTGGACCGGGCCAAGGCGGGCCTGGCCGAACTGGGCGAGCGCCAATCGGCGGCGCGCGCCCAACTGGCCGGCGCCAGCGCGGCCCGGGACGCCTTGGAGTTGGCGATGGCCGCAAAGGACGCCTCGGCGGCGCTGACCGAACGGGTCCGCACGCTCGGCCCGCTGGCCGGCCTGCTCCAGGTCGAGAAGGGCTGGGAGGCCGCCATCGCGGCGGGCCTGGGCCCGGCGGCGGAGGCGCTGGCGGTCGCGGCCATAGGCGACGCGGTCGACTCGCTCCGCCTGGCCCGCGCCGAGGATTTGGGTCTGACGGCAATAGTGATCGGCCGCGACCTCGACGCAAACCAGACTGTGGTCGGCGAGGGAGCGGCCCCCGACCGGGCGGACGGCTCCGGGAGCGGCCCCCTGGAACGTTCGGACCGGGCGGATGACGCGCCGGACGTTTCGCGGCCAGGGGCTTCCCTTGCTACTGGCACCGCGGGCGGGATCTCAGACCCCGCAGCGGGCGGGCCGCCGGAGGGGCGGTGGGCTTTGACCGCCGTCCAGGCCGGCGACCACGGCATTGCCGGCGCCCTGGCCGAGCTCCTGGCAGGCGTTGTGCTGACCGACAACTTGGCCGAAGCCCAGCGGGTGGTGGCCGCCAACCCAGCGCTGACGGCGGTGACGAAAGACGGCGACCTGCTCAGCGCCAGCTTCGCGGCGGGCGGGTCGGCTGGCGGCCAAAGCCCCATCGAGTTGGCCGCCGCCCATGCGGAGGCCGGGCAAACCATGGCGACCGCGCAGGCCGCCCTTGAGGCCACGGCGTTCGAGTTGAAGGGGGCCTCCGCCCGGTTGGCGGAGGCGGAGCAGGCGGTCGCGGCCACAATGGAGGCTTTGACCCAATCAGACGCGAAGCATGCGGCGGTCGCAGACCGCCTGGGCCATTTGGCGGCCGCGGCCGGCTCAAGCCGCGACCTGGCGACCAAAGTCCAAGCCCGCCTGGATGAGGCGCAGGCCGCCCTGGCGGAGGACCAATCGGCCCTGGAAGCGGCATCTGCGGAACTGGAAGCCGCGCAAAATGGGGACGGTACCTATTTCTTGGGGCCCGACGACCGCCGGGCCGCCGGAAATGGGCACGGCCGTATTCCCGGCGCGGAGGACCGCCAACCCGCCAGGGCGGATGACGCCTTGGACCCTGCAACCAGCGGGATCGCCGCTGGAAATGGGGACGGTACCTATTCTTCGGGCGTGGATGCTGCGGAGTCGGCCGGGCGGACCCCGCCCGCCGTCCTTGCCCGCTCCCACGCCGCCGGGGACGGCGCCCACGGGGAGGGGCGAGGGGAGGGGGGCGACGGCATCGGGCAACTGGGGGGCGAGCCGAACCCGGCGGAAAGAGACCGGCTGTCGGCGGAGGCGCAAAACGCGCGCCAGGCGCTGACCGAGGCGACGCTGGAGGCGCGCGCCTTACGACAGCGGCTGGAGGGTTTGGCGACCAGGATCGCGGCGACCAGGCGGGCTGCGGAGACGGAGCGTCAGGCGGAGGAAAAGGCGAAGGCGCGAGCCGAGCGGCGGGCGGAGCAGGCGGCTGTGGCGTTGGCTGTCGAGCGGGCGGCGGCGCAGCTCGAGGGGCAGGTCGGCCACGCGGCGCAGGCGGCTCGCGACCAGCGCGACCTGTTGGAGCAGCGGCGGGCGGAGCGGGAAACGGAACTGGCGGGGCTGCGGGGCGCCATTGACCAGGTGCGGGCGGAGCTGGCGGAGATCACCAGCGAGGTGCACCGGGATGAGATGGCCAGGGCGGCGGGGGCGGCCAAGCTGGAGGGGGTCGCGGCCAGGGCGCTTGAGGAATTCGGCCTGACTTTGGACACGTTGCGCGAGGAATACGGTCCCGACCAGCCCATTCCGGACCCGGCGGCCCCCGAGGCGGAACCCATCCCGTATGTGCGCGAGGAGCAGGAAAAGCGGCTGCGGCGGGCGCAGCGGGAACTGACCGCGCTGGGGCGGGTGAACCCGCTGGCGCTCGAGGAATACGCCGCGTTGGAGGAACGGCACGAGTTCTTGAGCCGCGGGCTTGACGACATCAAACGGTCTCGGGCGGACCTGCTCAAGGTGGTGCGGGAGATCGACGCGCGGGTCGAGGAGGTCTTCGCCTCCGCTTTTGTGGACACTCAGGAGGCGTTCACCAGGGTGTTCGGGCGACTGTTCCCCGGCGGCGAGGGCCGACTGGTCGCCACCGACCCGACCGACTGGCTGGCGACCGGGGTGGACATTGAGGCCAGGCCCGCCGGGAAAGCGGTCAAGCGCCTCTCGCTGCTCTCCGGGGGGGAGCGTTCCCTTGTCGCGGTCGCGTTCACGCTGGCTATCTTCATGGCCCGGCCGTCCCCGTTCTACGTCATGGACGAGGTCGAGGCCGCCCTGGACGAGACGAACCTGGGGCGGCTGTTGGGGATAGTCGAAGAACTGAGGACCGACTCTCAGGTGCTGATGGTGACCCACCAGAAACGCTCAATGGAGATAGCGGACGCCCTTTACGGGGTGACCATGCGGGACGACGGCGTTTCGACGGTGATTTCGCAACGCCTGCGGGAACCCGATTCGCGCTAAGCGGCCGCGCCGATTAGCTCGCTGAGCTTCTCCATGTTGGGCGCCGGAACGTCCAACTCCCTCGCCGCGCGCACGATCGCCTCAAAGTTCATTCTCAACTCATCCAGCGCCAGCGGAGCATGAGCGCTGTACCGCTGTGCCCTGCCGCCTTCCGGGGTGGGACCGTCAGCCACCTTTCGGGGGCTGTCGCGGGCGGCGTAAAGGGCCCAAACGCGACCTTCGGCCCCTTCGTGATCCACCAGCGGATCACGATCAGCGTGGAGGTCGCACTTGGGGCCGTCGCGGGCGGCTTAGGGGGCCCAAACGCAACCTTCGGCCTCTTCGTGATCCACCAGCGGATCACGATCGCGACGACGGTCGCACCCAGCCCACCACAGGGGCCCGTTTCCGGCTCCAACGCGACCTTCGGCCCCTTCGTGATCCACCAGCGGATCACGATCGCGATGACGGTCGCACCCAGCCCCGCCCCGGCGTCGGGTTGGACAGCAGGGCACCAGTGCGGGCAAGCGCGAAGGACCGGCGTACGGTGCGCGGCCCACCGCGCCAAAGCGCCGATCCACGTCAGACCGCAAATCCCCCGAGGACGCCCCAGCGGCGACACCTTCCCTCAAAGTTGGCCGATGCTTCCAGACCACCAGCGCCCGCTGCCGTCCAGACTGAAGGCGTGCAGCCTGTCGCCGCGCCCGACCAGCAGGAGCCTGGACGGGTCGGCCCCCGTGGCGCGCCACGCGGAGACTCGGGTGACCCGAAACCTGCCCTCCTCCATCACACCCAAGAACACCGCTTCCCTCCTGCCATAGGCGCCGATCAACGCCATCCGCTGCCCGTCGATAACCATCGCTCGAGCCCCCGCCACCTCCGCGTTGGCCAATTCCCGCTGCCGGCCCTGTTCGACGACGATAACCGGGAAGCCCACGTAGGGGCACACGTAAGCCATCCGGTCCGTGACGTTCATGGCGTAGCAGTCCGCCATTTGCGGGTAGGACAGCCGCCACGCTGGTTTAATCCCGCACACGCCCGTGGCATCAATGGCGACATCCCAGCGCACGCAGCCAGCGGCCGCGACGTTGCCACCGGTCCCCCGGCCGTCGTCCTCGGCGAATACGCCCTCGTCGAAGTAGGACACCCACAGGCTTCCGTCGTGGGTGGTGTGGACCTGCTCGATGCCGTCTCCCACCCGACCAGCCCCGAGGCGTTTCCCGCTCGGGCCGAACACCAGCGCGTTGTCCTCGCCCCCGCGCCGACGCCGCCCGACCACGATCCATCCCAACGGGTGCGGCTGCGTGGTGGGGACCTGGGGCATCGGCCCATTCAACTCCGTGATTTGCCACACCGCGCCGACGCCGTCCTGCTGGGTTGCGACAGCCCCGAAGCGGCCGCGATTCGACTCCCCCGCCGCCGGATCGCCGGGCGTGGGCACCCACAGACAGCACGCCTCCTGGTCCGGCCCCACGTTGGCCGACGTCAAAGAACCGAACCCTTCCGGCGCGATCAGCGGCGGATGCTCGATCAAGCAGAAGTCCATCCCGCCACACGCTATCGAAACTCGGCTCGGGGGACTCAAGGCGAAGGGGGAGCGGACAAGGCACCCGCCACAAGGCAGCGCAAACGGGGACCGCGCCCTGGGCACGCATGGGCGGGGTTCTCCGAGAGGTAGAATCCCCTGCCGAAGTCCTTGAACGGCCGGCACCTCGACAGGTCGCCTCCACGCACAACCTGATTCGACCCGTGGTAGAGGATCAACGAATTTCTCCGCCGGCCTGGGCGGCCACCAAGACCAGGTCCGCCACAACGTCCTCGAA
>JAITFE010000085.1 GCA_031281585.1 Bifidobacteriaceae bacterium
CGGGTGGTCAGGGGAGCCCCGCCGGGGCCGCGACGAAGCGGTCGACCGAACGGCGACCCAAGTCGGCCCGCCCAAAACCGCGCCAAGACCGCCACCAGCGCAAACGCACCAACCCCGCAGGACGGCATCGCCGGGCCGACACCCGCCAACGACACCACCCAGGCGGTGGTGTCAACCACGGGTGAGCCGCGCGACCCGCCCAAAACCCCGCCAAGACCGCCACCAGGGCAAACGCACCAACCCCGGCGGACGGCATCGGCGGACCGACACCCGCCAACGACACCACCCGGACGGTGGTGTCAACCACGGGTGGTCAGGGGAGCCCTGCCAGGGCCGCGACGAAGCGGTCGACCGACTGGCGGGCCAGGTCGGTCCAGATGGCGTTGCCGGGGTTGGCGATGATGGCGAAGACCAGTTCGCGGCCGCCGGCAGTCTGGACCGTGCCCGCCAGCGCGGTGACGCCGGTCAGGGTCCCGGTCTTGGCGCGCACGTTGCCCGCCGCCGCCGTCTCATGGAACCGGCCCGCCAGCGTCCCTTGGAGCGCGCCCGCCGGAAGGTCGCGGGCCACCGCGCCCAAAGCGCCCGCCTCCGGGCCCGCGCTCAGGGCGAGCGCGCTGGTCACGGTCGCGGCGCTGACGGCTGATCCGTGGCTGAGGCCGGAACAATCGTCCATTTTCAGGCCGGCGGTGACAACGCCCAACTCGTCAAGCGTCTGCGTGACGGCGGCGGCGCAGCCCGCGAAGCTCCCCGGTTGGCCCAGCGCCAGCGCCGTCACGCGGCCCAGCGAGTCGGCCATGTTGTTGTCGGACTGCCTGAGCAGGTGGGCCACCAGATCGCGGACCGGCGCCGAATCGACCTGGGCCAATAGCTCGGCCTCGGCGGGCGCCGCCGCCCGCGTGACCCCGCCGGCCACCGCGAACGTGGGAAGCGCCAGGCCCGCATCCTGGCCGGCCTGGGCGAGCAGGCCGCGGAATTGCCGCGCCGCCGCCAAGGCCGGGTCGGCCACATAGGTGACGGCGTCGAATGCCGCCCCGGCCCGTCCGCCCAGAACCGCCAGCGGGGCGGTCGGAGAGCCCCAGGTTGAGCCGAGCGACCATTCCCAGTCCGGATAGACGGCCGGGCCGCTGAAAATGGTGTCGTCAAGGCGAACCTCGACGTTCTGGACGCCGCGCCGCCGCAGTTCGACGGCCGCCGCCCGAGCCAAATCGCCCAGCCCGGCGTGGCCCATCGCCTCCGCGGGCCTGCCGGCGTCCGGGGCCAAGGCCATGTCGCCGCCGGCCACCAGAGTGACGATCCCGGAGGCCGGACCGGTCACGCTCATGACCGCCGCCGTGCTCAACGTGGAGTCCGGGCCCAGCACCGCCAGCGCGGCCGTCGCCGTCAGGATTTTCACGGTCGAGGCGGGCGGCAACGGCTGATCCGGGCTGATGGCGAACAATTCCTCGCCGGACGCCAGGTCCCGCACCGAAACGCTCGCCGGGCCGACCTGGGTGGCCGCCAGGTGCGCGGCGGCGAGGTCCCGCAGCGCGCCTGGGGCCGGCGCCGGCGCGTCCGGGTCCAGCAAGTCCGCCACCGGGGTCACCTGTGGTTGAAGCGTCGCCGCAGCCTGCCTCGGGTTTTCAAGCGGCGGCGCCGCGGCCAGGGCAGGTCCCCCGCCCGCTCCGCCCGGCGCGGGCAAACCCAGCGCGGCGACCAGGGCCGCCAGCGCGGTGGCCCCAGCTTGCCAACAGCGGCGACGATGCCGACCGGCCGAGGACGATTTCCGGTGCCGGTTCACATAGGCCAGACTAGACAAAGAAAACCATCCGACCTTCCATCATTGAGGCGAGCCAGATGTCAAAGCCGAGCTATCAACCAGCCCTTCGCACCGAGCATTCCGACGCGACCGGCGAACACCCCCTCGAATTCGACGTGACGATCGAGATTCCGAAGGGCTCGCGCAACAAGTACGAGTTGGACCACGACACGGGCCGCATCCGCCTTGACCGGATGCTGTTCACGGCGACCCGCTATCCGGATGACTACGGCTACGTGGAGGGCACACTCGGCGAGGACGGCGACCCGCTGGACGCGTTGGTCCTGCTGGACGAGCCGACCTTCCCCGGCTGTTTGATCCGCTGCCGGGCGCTCGGGATGTTCCGCATGCGCGACGAGGCCGGCGGCGACGACAAGGTGCTCTGCGTGCCCGCCCACGACACCCGCTCTTCCTGGCGCCTGGACATTGACGACGTGTCCGAGTTCCACCGGCTGGAAGTCCAGCACTTCTTCGAGATTTACAAGGATTTGGAGCCGGGCAAGTCCGTTGAGGGCTCCCATTGGACCGACCGCGCGGGCGCCGAAGCCGAGATCATCGCCTCAATCCAGCGCCTCGAAGACGCGAAGGCGGCCGGTCAGCACTGACTGAAACGGGGACGGCGCCATCCCGGCTGGCCGGGATGGCGCCGTCAGCGTTTTCGCTAGTAGCGGCCCGCGTATTGGACCGTGTTGGCCCAGCGGATGGGGATTTCGCGGATGTTTTTGCCCGCGCTCGGGGCCTCGATCATCATGCCGTTGCCCGAATACATGGCCACGTGGTGGATGTCCGCGCCGGCGTACTGCCAGAAGATCAGGTCGCCGGGGCGCATCGAGTCGTAGGGGATCTTCTGGGCCAGGGTGTACTGGTCCTGCGCCACCCGCGGGATGGACTTCCCGCCGCCGTGCTTCCAAGCCTGTTGGGTCAAGCCCGAGCAGTCGAATGACGACGGGCCCGTGCCGCCCCACTGGTAGGGCTTGCCGATCTGGGCGCGCGCCCATTCCACGGCCGCCTGACCGGCTTCGGCGCCGTCGCCCGAGGGCGGCGTCACCGGAGGCGGCGTGACTGGAGGAGGCGTCGCGGGCGGTTGCGTTGGGGGCGTGGACGGTGTGGACGGGTTCGACGGCGAGGTCGTGTCGCCGCCCCCACCGCTTCCTCCGCCAGAGGGCGGAGTCGACGGGGTGCCCCCGCCGCCCCCGGTTCCGGTTCCGGGAGAAGTGGTGCCCGGATTTGCGCCGCCGCCAGACGACGGACGCTTGGGCTGGCTCGCCTGCTCGGCCGCCCGACGGGCGGCCTCATTGGCCTCATCCACACGGCGCTGTTCGGCGGCCGCCTCCGCCTCCACGGTGCTGTTCCGCTTTTCCGCGAGCACCTCGAGGAGTTCCTGATGGCGGACTTCGGCCTCGGCCTCCGCGCGCTGGGCCGCCTCGGACGCCTGCTGGGCCTCCGTGGCCCGCTTCTTGGTCGCGGCGGACTTCTCAGTTTGGAGTTGGACCGCTTGCTGCGAGCGCAGTTCCGCCTGTTCCGCAGCCTGTTTCGCGGCCGCAAAACGCGAGGCCGCCCGGTCTGCCGCCGAGCCGACCACAAAAAGCATGGCGCTCTTGTTGGCTGCCTCCTCGATCCCGTCGGAGCTGAGGAGCGGTTCAAGCGCCGAGATGTCCGAGCCGGACTGGGCGTTCATGATGGCGACGCGAGCCAGCACTCCGCGCGCTTTGCCCAGGGCCACCTGCGATTCTTCGGCGTCCTCGCGGGCTTGGTCGACCGTCTCGTTTGCCTGGGTTAGCTCTTCCTCGGCTTTGTTGTAGGCCTCGGCCGCCAGGGCGGCCTGCTGCTCCGCCTGTTCGGTCTGCGCCCTCAACTCGCTGAGCATGCCTTCGATCTCCGACACCGAGGCGGCGGCCAGGGCCTCTTGGCGCTTGGCCTCCTGAACGGCCGCGTCCGTGGATGGGGCGGGCGCCGGGTCGGCCAGGGCCGGGGTGGCCGCGGCCAGGCAGGCGGCCAGGCCTGCGGCGATCAGCCAGCCCCGTCGACGCGGGCCGTGCGGATGACTCATGAATGGTCCTAACCGCGCCCCGGCCGAGGATCGGCGGAGGGGCGCTCGGGTGGGAAGCGGCCAGTAGAGCGATCTTACCCCATCAGCCACACAAACCACAGAGCCAACATTTCCCACAGTCCGCAGACTGGACGATTCGCCAATCGGGGAATCAGCGGGCCGCTTCAGGTGTTCCAGTTCCCAGGCACTGACGACAGACCACTGGGACAAAAGCACGAAAGGCATCGCAATGACTGACTTCTTGGCGGGCGCTCCGACCAATTTCCCGGTCCCGGCCAAGCCGGCCGGACCGCCGCCTGGCTATTACATGGCGCTGGACGGATCGATCCACCCGGAGCCGGACATGAGCACGGACTCCCGTTTTGGCGGGTCCGGCGGCTCGGCCCCGAAAGCGGCGGGCTTGGCGAATCCGGTTCCCTACGACTACAAGTTCCAGCGCCAAGCGAGGCGGCAAGGCATGGGCATGGTCGGGATCCTGCTGACAGCCCTGATCGTGGTCGTCATCGGCATGCTCGCCGTGAAGGTTGTCCAAGACCGCACGGCCGCGGCCGATCCGGACACAACCGTCAGCGCGCCATGGGCCAACCCGGTCCCGGACGGCACCATGGCCTGGGCCGACCTGGCGGGAACCGCCACCGTCCGCGTTCCGGCCGGGGCGTCCGCCTCTTAGCCTCGATCCGTCGATCAGGTTTGCGTCTGCGCGGCGTGTTTAACGGGGAGATGCCTTTCTGACCTGGGATAATGCTTGTGTGAACATCGCAAGATCCCGAGGAAAGAAAGGCACCCCGCAGATGCGATCTTCTCACACTTCCGCCCTGGCCCGCGTCCACGACGCGCGGTTCGACGATGCGAACCTGCTGCCCGCCGCCGGGGTCCTCCCGGTGATGAGCCTGGCCCGCGAGGCCGGCCTCGCCGGCCT